>CAMWOF010000242.1 GCA_947175805.1 uncultured Clostridiaceae bacterium | reverse complement strand
CAGAGTGAACCTTTGTATTGTCACATGCAGGACTCAACCAGAGTCCAAGTGCAGAGTAATTCGCCGCCATTGCAGAATGCTCTGCAAAATCCTTTGAGCTGCTGGTAGAGAAGGAGCCGATTGTGGCAATGCTGTCCCATTCCACAAAAGGCAGTGCAAAGCATCCGGAGGTTGACAAGGTGTGCGAGGCTACCCGCATTGCAAAGGAGGCGAATCCGGAGCTAAAGATTGACGGTGAGCTGCAGTCCGATGCGGCGATTGTACCGGAGGTTGCAGCATCCAAGGCGCCGGGCAGTGATGTGGCGGGAAAGGCCAATGTATTGGTGTTTCCAGATTTAGATGCCGCCAATATCGGGTACAAGCTGGTGCAGCGCCTGGCGAAGGCGGAGGCATACGGGCCTGTTACCCAGGGGATTGCCAAGCCGGTTAATGATTTATCCAGAGGCTGCTGTGCGGATGATATTGTGGGTGTAATTGCGATTACTGCCGTGCAGGCACAGGCGCAGAATTGAGGTATTACTGCATAAAAAAGCATTATGCTGTGGTAAATGGGCATAATGCTTTTAGTTTTATTCTAAAATAAAGGATATATGGAGGTTTGTATGAACGTATTAGTTATGAATTGCGGAAGCTCATCCTTGAAGTATCAGTTGATTGATTCCGACACGGAGGCGGTACTGGCAAAGGGGCTATGTGAGAGGATTACGATTGACGGTGTGTTAAAGCACACGCCTGCAGGGAAGGAGACGGTGGTGATTGAATCACCTATGCCGGATCATAAGGCGGCTGTGAAGCTGGTTATTGAACAGCTTACAGACCCTGTAAACGGTGTGATTACTTCTTTGTCGGAGATTGATGCCGTGGGGCACAGGGTTGTCCATGGCGGAGAAAAATTTGCCAGCTCTTTTTTGATTACGGACGAAGTGATTGCCGCTATTGAGGCATGTAATGAATTGGCGCCACTGCACAATCCTGCCAACTTAATTGGTATTCATGCGTGTCAGAATCTGATGCCGGATGTACCGATGGTTGCCGTCTTTGACACTGCTTTTCATCAGACGATGCCGGCCAAGGCATATATGTACGGGCTTCCATATGCCTATTATGAAAAATATAAGATGCGGAAGTATGGATTTCATGGAACCAGTCATAGCTTTGTAGCCCATAGAACTGCTGAAATCATGGGAAGGGATATCAAAGACACAAAGATTATCGTATGCCATTTGGGAAACGGCGCTAGTATCTGCGCAGTGGATGGAGGACAGTCTGTAGATACCACCATGGGGCTGACGCCATTAGAGGGATTGGTTATGGGAACCAGAAGCGGCAGTGTGGATCCTGCAATTCTGGCTTATGTGGCAAACAAAGAAAATAAATCCATAGACCAGGTAATAAATATTATGAATAAGGAGTCCGGCATGCTGGGGATATCCGGGGTATCCAGTGATTTCAGAGATTTGGAGAAGGGTATGCAGGAGGGCAATGAGAGATGTAAGCTGGCATTGGAGATTTTCAGCTACAAGGTTGCCTGCTATATCGGTGCCTATGTGGCGGCAATGAACGGTGTGGATGCCATTGCATTTACCGCCGGTATCGGTGAAAATAATGTGTTTGTACGTCGTCTGGTAATGGAGCAGCTCGGATATCTGGGAATTTCCATTGATGAGGAGGGCAACAGCCGCCGGGGAGAGGAAACGCTGATATCCACAGCAGATTCTAAGGTTTTGGTTTATACGGTTCCTACCAATGAGGAGCTGGCGATTGCGCGGGAAACAGTTGCATTGGTATAGTTTTTGCTGCAGAGGACGAATACGGTGTTTTACAGGCTGCCTGCTGGTAAATGGCATGGAAATTTTTGTTGACAAGCCCTTTGTTGATATGTATAATAGACAAGGTGTGAATAAAAGGAGATAGAATGTTAATTAATTTATCAGAGATTTTATCCGTATCGGGCATGACTCGCGACTTTGAGGCTGCCTTGGAGAGTACGTCTATTTCATTTATGGGTGCTGACTATGCGATGGAAGCTGTGAAGCCGATTCATCTTCGATTGTCCAATACAGGCAAGAAGTCCTTCCGGCTGGAAGCGGATACAACGGTTGTTCTGGTTGGTGCATGCAGCCGGTGCCTGACTCCTGTAAAAAAGACCTATAGTCTGGAGATAGATAAGGAGATAGATTTAGAGTCGAAGGATACAGATAATCTGGATGATTATGATGAACTAAGCTATATTAAAGACTGTAATCTGGACGTGGACAGCATGATTAAGGATACGCTTTATTCCATGATTCCATTGCAGCTCCTTTGTAAGGAGTCCTGTCTTGGGTTATGCAAGGTATGCGGTGCAAACAGAAATACGAATCCCTGTGACTGCCCGCAGAAGATGCCTGATCCGAGAATGGCAGTTTTTGATGATATCTTCAATCAATTTAAGGAGGTGTAATCTGAGATGTCAATTTGTCCAAAGAACAAATCTTCAAAGGCCAGAAGAGATAAGAGAAGAGCAAACTGGAAAATGAGCGCTCCTGCTTTTTCTAAGTGCAGCAAGTGCGGCGCTTTAGTTGTGCCTCACAGAGTATGCAAGGCCTGCGGTTCATACAATAAAAAAGAGATTATCGCACAGGACTAATTTCATGTGAAGTTCATAAGTGAGAGAATAAGCTTCCCTATGGGAGGCTTTTCTTTTGTCTTCCGATATTGACTTAAAGCCTCTAAAATACTATAATTATGAAGTATATGTTTATTGGTTGCACGCTCCTACGGAGCATTCATCATATGAATAGAAATTGAAAAATTAATTGGAGGAGTCTATGAGTAAAGAATTAAGAATTGCATTAGATGCCATGGGCGGGGATAATGCACCCGGAGAGATTGTGAAGGGGGCAGTCACCGCTGTAAACCGGCGTTCGGATGTGAAGGTTATATTAGTAGGTGATGAGGCAAAGATTCAGGCAGAGTTAGAGGGTCAGCAATACAATAAAGAACAGATTACGCTCATTCATACAACAGAGGAGATTACTTTTCATGATGCGCCGGTTGCGGCTGTCCGCAAGAAGAAGGATTCCTCTCTGGTTGTTGCGCTCAACCTGGTAAAGGAAGGGAAAGCCGATGCAGTGATTTCCGCCGGAAGCTCGGGCGCTATATTAGCGGGAGGCTTGTTTGTAGTAGGCCGGGGCAAGGGAATTGAGCGGGCGCCACTTGGTTGTCTGCTTCCTACTTCGATGGGCGTTATCATGCTTATAGACTGCGGCGCCAATGTGGACGCAAAGCCGTCCCAGCTTGTGCAGTTTGCCAAAATGGGCTCTTTATATATGAAGCATGTGTTGAATATTCCAATACCGCGGGTAGCGCTTGTAAATATCGGAATCGAGGAGGAAAAGGGAAATGCCCTCACCAAAGAGGTATATTCCCTGCTCAAGGAATGTAAGGATATTAATTTTACCGGCAACATTGAAGCCAGAGACATTCCGGAGGGGACTGCGGATGTGGTGGTATGCGACGCCTTTGTGGGAAATGTCATTCTTAAGCTCTATGAGGGATTAGCCAGAACCCTGATGAAAGAAATTAAAGCTGGCATGATGCGCACCACCATTTCAAAAATAGGGGCGCTTTTGATTAAAGATAGTTTAAAGTCGGTGTTAAAACGCTTTGATGCCACGGAGTACGGCGGGGCGCCGCTCTTAGGATTAAACGGGCTGGTGGTAAAATGCCACGGCAACGCATCCTATAAAGAAATCAGCAACGCAATTGCCCAGTGCGTCACCTTTGCAGAGCAGGATATTAATACGAAGATTCAGGAAATGTTTGCAGGTGATCAAAATGAGCAATAGAAATTTAGCAGAGCTTTCCGATATCCTGCATTATGAGTTTAAAGACAGCGCCATTATACAGCAGGCAATGACACACAGCTCCTTTGCCAATGAAAAAAGGATAAATAAGCCTGCACATTATGAGCGGATTGAATTTCTGGGTGACGCTGTGCTGGAGTGCATTGTCAGTGAGTTTTTATATCAAAAGAATCCCGGAATGACGGAGGGAGAGCTTACCAGGCTGAGGGCCAGCCTTGTCTGTGAATTTACGCTTTCTACCTGTGCCAAGGAGCTAAAGCTCGGTGAGTTTGTGAGGCTGAGCAAGGGAGAGGAGCTAACCGGCGGGCGGACAAGGAATTCCATTTTATGTGATTTATTTGAATCGGTGCTGGGCGCAATCTATCTGGATGGCGGCATGGAGCCGGCGAAACGGTATGTCCATGACTTTTTGTTAAATGATATAGAGCACAAGACACTGTTCTACGATGCAAAAAGTAATCTTCAGGAGCTGGTACAGC
>CAMWOF010000241.1 GCA_947175805.1 uncultured Clostridiaceae bacterium | reverse complement strand
GGTAGGGCTGTTGAAGCGCATGCACCACATGCCGAATCAGCTTTCCGGCGGTGAACAGCAAAGAGTTGCCATCGCCAGGGCGGTGGCGCATAAGCCAAAAATTATTTTTGCAGATGAGCCTACCGGCGCCTTGGACACCTCCACCGGTCTGGCAGTGGTGAAGCTGTTTCAGCAGTTAATCGCAGAGGAGGGCATCACCGTTGTTATGACGACCCACGACCCGGGCCTGATGGAATTTGGGGATGTGGTCTATGAGATGGAGGACGGAAGGATTATTGCCTGAGAGGGGGCAATACACATAGAGGATGGAAAGGAATCGTGGACAGCGTATTGGGGAATGTTATGGGCAGTGTATTTTGCGGGGTAGTGTAAAAGGAAATATGAAAGGGTAAAAAAGATATGAATAAGATAAAAAAGAGGCGCAGGGTTCTGGCAGTGATGTCCCTGATATGCATACTGCTTTCCGGCTGCGGCCGACGGCAGGTGGAGTTTGGGGACGAGGAGAATAACATCGGGGAGATTAAATCAGGACTTGCCGATGTACTGGGCATAGATGAGAGAATATGGGAGACAGAATTTGTTGTGCAGGATGAATCGGTACAGAGTGTTAAAATAAATGCTCCATTAGAATTCCCGGATGTAGACCATATGTCGGTAATCAGCTTAAAGCAGAAGGTTTTTGCAGCAGAAGAGAAAAAGGCGCTGGCAGAGAATTTGCTGGATGGCGGGAGTATCTATGTACATGACAAAGATAAGCTGCCGCTTTGGTATATAGAATCCCGTTTGTCGGAGCTGCGGGGGATATTAAATAGCTTTGAGTACAACAAGGAAGATCCGTCTTATCCGTGGACAGAGGAGGACGATAGGGCCTATGAGACACAAAAAGAGGAGCGTGACGCGTTGGAGGCGCTAAAAAGGGAGGCCACAAGCGAGGGGGTATTGCCGTCAGACTATTCAGAGCGTCTTTTTTTAGGAGAGTCGGAGGGTATACACTACGTACTCGGCTTTGACGAACCAGGAGTTTTCTATCGTGCAGCGAATCCGGCTTCTTTTATGCATGGTAAAGAGTTGTTGCAAAATGGCACGATATACTGCTATGGAGGGAGCGTACCCGCTGGTAGAAATCTTTGTACTATGAAAGAAGAGAAAGCAAAAAATCTGGCTATGGATTTTGTAAACAGGATGGGACTCTCCGGCTATACGGTAAGCGATATTCAACCGTTAAAATGGATACAATATGACATACAGAATTATGAGGAATGGATGGATGGCTACGAGGTGGTGCTTGTAAGAAATATTAATGGCGTGGAGCTAACCTATAGGGATTACAGTGACCTCATTGTGGAATATATGCGCGGACATAATCCTAGTGCTGTATCTTGGGTAGGAAAGTATGGGCAGGAACGCATTTGTATAGATATAAATGATGCAGGTGTATACGAGTGCGATTTGATGTATCCGTATGAGCTTGGGGATACGCTGTCAGAGTCCACGACAATGCTTTCTTATGAATCGGTTAAAAGCCGTATACAGTCTATCATAGAAGCAGAGCCAAATCCGTATTGCCGGACGGTGGGCTCGGGACCTATGCTGTACACAAAATTAAACCTCGAATATATGCGGATAGAGAGTGATGGTGAATATGCATTAGTTCCTGTGTGGCAGTTAATGGGGATGAAAAATGGAAGCATTTACTATCTGGTCTGCATTAATGCCATTGACGGCAGCGAGATAAATGTAGCGGAGGAGTTTGCATATATTGACGAGGTGCAATAAAATAGAGGAGAAACCATTATGAACGAAGTTCATAATTGTACATGGTTTCGACGACAGGCCGCCGAGCAAAGCGAGGGGGCAATACAATAGCGGAGGGAAGGATGCGCATATGAAGCATAAAATGCAGGAAGAAATAAAAGAAAAGACGGAGCCTGTTTCTGACAGCCTCATTTCCTGTGACAGCCTGGTAAAAATATATAAGACTGATGAGGTGGAGGTCATGGCGCTCCAGGGCCTGGAGCTTGAAGTGAAGCAGGGAGAACTGATGGCGATTATCGGCAAATCCGGTAGTGGGAAGTCTACGCTGCTCAATATGCTGGGAGGGCTGGAAAAGTCGTCTGCGGGCAAGCTTTATGTAAACGGCAAAGATCTCTTTGCCATGTCGGAAAAGGAGCTTGTGAACTACAGAAAGTACACGGTGGGCTTCGTGTGGCAAAAGAGCGCAAGAAATCTGTTCTCTTATATGACTGTGCTGGAAAATATAGAAGCTCCCATGTATAATCAGGATAAACACAAATGCCGTGAGTGGGCGCTTACGCTGTTAGAGAGGGTGGGGCTGTCCCATAAGGCGGATGTTTTTCCCGACCAGCTTTCCGGCGGTGAGCAGCAGAGGGTTGCTATTGCGGTTGCACTGGCAAACCGTCCGCAGATTTTGTTGGCGGATGAGCCTACCGGCGCCGTGGATTCCAAGACCTCCAATATGATACAGGATATGTTCAGAAGCCTGAATGAAGAAATGGGCATTACGATTATTATCGTAACCCATGACATCAGCCTGGCAAATAAGGTAAACCGTGTTGTCATGATTTCCGACGGAAAAATCGGAACGGAAAAGATTATGAAGGCGGAGTACCGCAAAAAAATGGATGAGCTGGAAAGCGACAGCTTTTCGGCAGAGGATTCCCATGAAGAGTATTCGGTACTTGATAAGGCTGGACGTGTACAGCTCAATCAGGAGATGCTGGAGGCGGTGGGCATCGACAGCAACAAGGTTAAAATTTGTGTGGAGGACGGAAAGGTTATTATAACCAAGGAGAATTAAGAGGCAGAAAGCAGACGGATACAGGCTGTGTAAACGGTGCATGGAAGCAATGCGGGAAAAGGAGCAGGGCAATGCAGTACACAAGTAAATACGAATCTCCGCTTGGCAGTGTCTTGCTGGCGGCAGATGAAATGGGTTTGACAGGCCTATGGTTTGAAGGGCAGAAATATTTTGCTCTCTATCTGGATCAGGAGAATGAGGAAAAAGAACTGCCTGTGTTTGAACGGGCAAAACAGTGGCTTGATATATATTTTTCGGGGAAGGAACCGGACTTTACAGTGCCGCTTCATTTTAAGGGTACTGAGTTTCAGAATGAGGTATGGGAAATCTTGTATGGCATACCCTATGGGCAGACAACGACTTATGGTGACATTGCAAAACGAGTAGCGGAGAAAAAAGGATTGCAAAGAATGTCAGCACAGGCGGTGGGCGGCGCAGTGGGGCGCAATCAGATTTCCATTATCGTACCATGCCACAGGGTGGTCGGCTCGAATGGAAGCCTGACCGGCTATGCCGGGGGCATTGACAAAAAGAAATTCCTGCTAAAACTGGAAAAGGGATATAAGGATACATTTTTTGTGCCGAAAAAAAGCACCGACAATACTGACAAGCCTATCATGGAAAATTTTGATTAAAAAAAATAAAACTTTGAATAAAAAAATTTGAAATTACACACAATATGTTTGTACCATGACAGCAACACAAAAATGACGTATTTGCTCAGTCATTTTAATGTTGGTGGCAAATTTTAAGGAGGTAACAAACATGTCTAAAAACAATTATTCTAACCAGACCAACCAGACGAACCAGAGCAACAACCAGTGCGATCAGAGCAACCAGAATAATCAGAGCAACCAGAGCAATTCTAAGAATTCCCAGACGAATTCTAAGAACAGCAAGAATACAAAGACAACAGACCAGTACTCAGACAGATTCTAAGCACAGTCCGGAAAAGGTTCGCAAAACGCGGACCTTTTTTGCTTTATAGGAAACATTTGGCAGCACGCATTGAGGAACAGGATAGCAGGCCGCAACATAAATTATTTTATAAGGGGCAAAGAAAGGAGTTCCAGATGAGTGTAGCCAGTATAAATATTAATGAAGCAATTGCCAGAACCGTTGAACAAAATGGGATTTTAATAGATGTGCGGAGCCAGAAGGAATTTTTAGAGGGACATCTGCCGATGGCAATCAATGTACCGCTTAATGAAATTCAATCCGGAAGGTTTAATCTGCCGAAGCAGCGACTTCTTGTGCTGTACTGCGACAGTGGGCTTCACAGCCTGAATGCGGCGAGATATTTGGAACGGAGAGGGTATCGGGTAATAAATACCATCGGCGGGCTCTCTTCTTATAATAAATCATTGACATTAAAACATTAAAAACGTACAATAAAATACATGAAGAATCAGCAGGCCTGCATCATATAAAAAGCGCAGTTTTTTAATTTCCCTTTATTAAAAATAGGAGCGCTGCCGTTACGAACAGAACTGATTTTGTCATTTGGCAGC
>CAMWOF010000240.1 GCA_947175805.1 uncultured Clostridiaceae bacterium | reverse complement strand
TGCATAATCCTTAAACTTCATGGACAAATCCAAAACATAAAAGGAATTCGTCATCCAAAAGCAGGTTGCCGCTGCTGCGTTTTGTACCGCAATCATCACAAGGGATGCGGTTATCAGGAAAACGACTGTTTTTATAATCATGAGCGGCGTGCAGGCAAGCCCAATTTTTATCCATGCATATATCAGTGTCCCCAATCCGAAGGCGAGCTGCCCCAGCCCTTTGATGTCAAACACCTCCGACTGAAAATAAAAAAACAGGTTGATGGGCCGAAAACAATATTTTATAAAATCCCCTGAATGTACATACATTCTGAGGCTCCAATTGTTATCAAACAAGCACTGCACCGGCGTTAAGGACACCAGGGAAAATCCATAAAGGAACAGCATTTCATAGTAGTCCCATCCGTTAATGGACGGAAAATTCCGAAACAAAATCCAGAAGCTTACAAAGCCCGCAATATTAGTGAAAACCATACCGATTGTGGAAATAATAAAATCCGCCCGGTAGCTCATCTTGCTTTTTAAATCCTGCACAAGAATTTTGCGGTAAATCCGCAGATAAAAGCCGATACTTTTCTTCTTCATAGCCTAACCCCCATTCACCGTAATTTTCTTCAAGGACAAGCTCCAAAACAGGCTGCTCACAAAAAGAAGCCCCACGCACCAAAGCATCTGAACGCCAAGGGCATGAAATACTTCCTGTCCCCCGCCGCCGTTTAATAGAATCGTAAGCGGAGTGTTGTAAATGGACTGAAAGGGCATATACCCTACAACAGTCTTTAATGGTTCCGGAAAAAAAGCAATGGGAATGGTGGCGCCGGAAAGCAGAAGCACAATCACCTGCTTCATAATGTTAATGCCCCAGATAGATTCCGTGTAGAGACAGATTGTACCTACAATAAAATCTATGCTGTAGTTGATAATGACCGCCATAACCACGGCGACCACAAAGTATAAAAGATTGATGCCTAAAGGAACCGCTCCCTTTGTCACAATGCATACTACAATAAATGTAGGCAAAAACGTAGCAAAAAAGTTTACTACAAAGGTTCCGGAAAATGTCCAGAACAAAAAGCTTCTGTAACGCATGGGCTTTAATAAGTCCAGCACAATTTTTCCCGTCTGTATATTCCGTCCCATTTCCCAGACCGTATACATTTCCATAAAGTTAAACAGCGCTGTCGCCAACACAAGGTAAATCAAGGTGTCCGAAAAGGTCATGCCGTTTACCGTGTCCGTTCCCGCAGACGCATAAATTGCTCTCCAGAGAAAATACACTACTGTCAGATATAAAATATTACCCAGCACCATGATGAACATGGAAAGCCGGAATTGCAGGGATTCTATGATTCCCGCTCTTGTAAGCGAAAGATATTTTTTAAATTTCATATGGTTCTGCCCTCATAAATTCTTTTGATGACTTCTTCTGTGGAAATTTCCTCAAGCTTCATGTCGAAGATTTCATGCCTGTTTCTGACTGCCTCAAGCACCTCCATCACCGTCACCTCATCCTCATTGACAAGAATAGAAATCCATTCATCGGCAGAGGACACCGCAACCTTATATTTTTGCAGCTCCTCCCGAAACAGCTCCACCTGCTTATCCGGCTCTTTGTCCGTACGAATCATCAGCGTTCTGTATGCGCCAAAAAATTTCTTTAAATGTCCGATATCATTGTCATAAAGCATTTTGCCCTTATCAATAATCACAATGCGCCGGCAAAGTGCATCCACATCCCCCATGTCATGAGTCGTCAAGATGACCGTCGTATTTTTCTGGCTGTTTAATGCCTGAATCAGCGTGCGGATTTTGCTTTTCATGGAGACGTCCAGACCTATGGTGGGCTCGTCAAGAAAAACAATTTTCGGGTTGTGGAGAAACGCCGCCAGAATATCGCTTAAGGTTCTCTGTCCCAGGGACATCTGGCGCACCGGCTTATGTAAGAGCTCCTCGATATCCACCAGGGATTTATAAAGGCTTAACATGCTCTCATAATCCGCATCACTTATCTGATAAATGTCCTTCAGAATACGGAAGGATTCCACCAGCGGAAGCGCCCACCAGAGCTGGGAACGCTGCCCAAATACGACACCGATTTCCTGGGCATTTTTCGTCCTGTTCGCATAAGGAACATTTCCATTTACAAAGATTTCTCCCGATGTGGGCTCCAAAACCCCGGTCATCATTTTAATGGTGGTGGATTTTCCCGCCCCGTTAGGGCCTAAATATCCTACGATATCTCCCTGCCCGATTTGCATGGAAATATTATCTACGGCACGGACGATTTTGTAGTCCCTGGAGAACAAATCCCTGAGGCTTCCCTTTAAGCCCTCCCTGCGGTTTAACACCTTAAATTCCTTTGACACATTTTTAATCTCAATAATAGGCGACATCATACCCTCCTCCTTTGACGTATGAAACCCGCTCCTGTGGTGATAGGCTTGTTTATGCGTAACAATCACCATTGCGTCATGTTTTCAGTATTATTTGCTGGCACTATTTTATAATATCAATTATGGCTGCGCAATAACCTGCTGGTATAATGCGCTGAAAAGAAAATAGGACCGTACACCGGCTGGCAAAATCCACCAGTGTACCGCCCTACTTTTCCTTCTCCATGTTCATCAGCGCCTTCGCCCGCTCTGCGAGATACGCCATATTATTTTTCTCCGGCTCCTCTAAAACCTCATCAAGCAGGGTGTTTAAAATCGCCCCCATCTGCCTGCCGGGCGCTACGCCCATCCCCTTCAAATCATTGCCGTCAAGCTTCAGCTCCCTGACAGTCATGCAGTCCTTCCCATCAAGAATCTCCCGATACAACCGCTCCATATGGTGGATTGCCGCCAGCTTTTCCTCCCGCTTGTATTCACTCTGGGCATAAGTGTCCGCATAGCGAATCGCAGTCAAATCTGGAAAACAATCCATGCCTCCCATCTTGTTAAGCGCCCTCTTAAACGCACTCTTTTCCATTATGCCGTCCCTGCCGTAGTCGTGCCACTCCACCAGCCGCAGCACTCTCTTAATGGTCAGGTTGTCCAGCTTCATTCTCTGTAATACCGCCTTCGCCAGCGGGACGCCCTTTGTGCCGTGCCCATAAAAATGTGCAACGCCGTCCTCGCCTATCTGCTTCGTCTCCAGCTTGCCGATATCGTGGAGAAGCGCCGCCCATCTGAGCGCCGGATTATTATCGATGTACCCCGCCACTGCCAGCGCATGCGCTCCCACATTGTAACAGTGATGGGGATTTTCCTGCGTCACATCCATCATAGCGTCAAACTCTGGTAACACCACTTTCGTCACCCCCAGGGCATACGCTTCCATTAACTTCTCCGGATGGTCGGAAATGAGCAGCTTCGTGAGCTCCGTCTGTATCCGCTCTGCGCTGACCTCCCTTAAAAATTCCCGCTTTGCCTCCATCGCCCTTCTCGTATTTTCCTCAATGGTAAAATCGAGCTGCGCCGCAAACCGTACCGCCCGTAATATCCGCAGGGCATCTTCATCGAAGCGGTCCTCCGCCACTCCGACACATCGAATCACCCTGTTTTGTAAATCCTCCATGCCGTGGTATAAATCCACCAACCCTTCCCTGTCATTATATGCCATGGCATTGATGGTAAAATCCCGACGGAGCAAATCCTCCTTTAAAGATTTGGTAAACAAAACCTCCGTAGGTCTTCGGTGATCCTCATATTTGCCGTCAAGCCGGTAGGTGGTCACCTCATACCCCTGCTTTCCCATCATCACGGTCACCGTCCCGTGCTGGATTCCGGTATCAATCGTTCGGCGAAACAGCCGCTTTACCTCCACAGGCTCTGCCGAAGTGGTGATATCCCAGTCGTTCGGCGTTTTGTCAAGAAGCGCATCCCGCACACAGCCGCCCACAATATATGCCTCGTGTCCTTTTTCCTGCAATACTTGTATGATTTTTTCCACATTTCCCGGCATGGAAATATGTATTTTCATCGGTATCACCACTCCCCTATAGTCGCCGACTATTGCGTAGCAATTTCTGAGCCTGACATTTCCTTATGCCGAATGCTCCTTCTAACAACCTCTTTACTGCCTGCTTCTTCTAATATGCCTTTCCAAAATAAATCATGGTCTTAGCAGGCTTGCCGCAATGTACGCACACATCTCCGTAGGTTTCCTGCGTAAACGGCATACATCTGGTGGAGGCTCCCGTCTCCTCCTTGATTGCCTCCTCACAGGCAGTTTCCCCGCACCACATCGCCTTTACGAAGCCCGGCCTGTGCTCTAAAATATCCGTAAACTCCTCCCAGCTCTTTGCTACATGCGTATTTTCCTCCCTGTGGGAAAGCGCCCGCTCATACATATCCCGCTGGATGTCGT
>CAMWOF010000239.1 GCA_947175805.1 uncultured Clostridiaceae bacterium | reverse complement strand
AAGCGTGGGTGATACCGGAAAGCAGTCGTCGGCACAACAGGAAAATGAGCAAAGGACGTCCAACACACCAGAAGAAAAGGAACAGAGGGTGTCTGACATATCGGAGGAAATGCAAACAGAATCGGCGGCAGTGACAGAAATGCAAACGGAATCAGAGGTAATGGCGGAGAACCAGGCGGAGGCTTTTGCAGAGGGAGCGGATGCGCCCGGACGGAAAAAGAAAATACCGGTCTGGGTAAAGGTGTGTGTGCTCATATTTGCTATGGCGGCAGCACTGGCTGGGTACTGCTTTCACAGGTTTTCGAGTGGAGAGACTTCTGGGGAAACTGACATTAAGCGGATGGACAGCAGGGAGACTAAGGAGGCAGCCTTGGGCAGCGGAGGGATTAGCGTTCCCTGTGATTTTAAGCGTATTCACCTGACTGGGGAGGTTTCTCTGGGGGAGATAACAATAGAGGTCTATGATGCTGCTAATATAGGAACCACAGCAAGAACGGCAGACGGCGTGCCGGTGTGGGAGCCGGAGCCGGGGGTTGTACCGGTATTTAGGCAGACCTACAGGGCAGGGGCGGTGATTGACGAGACAGTGGAGATTCATGCCGAACCGGGCAGTGTCCACTGTGCTTATACATTAATTATCCGGCAGCCGACCAACATGGACGTGGAGGCAGTTGTCTACAGGGCAGATGAGGCAGGTTACTACGGCTGGCAGGAAATCATAAGCTCGAATCGATTTGCCTGGCTTAGGAAGCTGCTTCATTTGGAGCGGCTGGGAGAAGATGAGGTGATGCGGCAGTATGGCAGTTAAAGCATGGTCAAAAGTAAAGCATTTCTGTCGGGCGTACTGGCAGCGTGTATTCCGTTATCCGTTAGGGGCGGTTTACATGCTGGCGGGCTATCTGCTTTCATTTGTGGTGTTGTTTCAGGGGATTTCTGTGTTTTTGTCGGGACAGGATGCTGAGGAGGCTTTGCAGAGCCGGAGGAAAAGCAACCGCACCTATATCGACTGTCCGGAGGAAATTCCTTTTACAGTTTTTATAGAAGCATTACAGACGCTGGATTGCCGTGTGGTATTGAAAGAGATGATGCTGTTTTCTGATGCGGAAAATACGGCAAGGCTGGTGGATGTTGTGGTGAATGACCCGGCGGGAGCTTCCGGCTGTGTAATCGGCGATAACCTGGAGGGCATTTTAGAGCGGCAAAAGGGCGGCTTATATATCCGGTTGGCGGGGGATTTGTATCCGGTGGCAGAAATTATTGACGGAAAGGGCGGCGCCCTGTCCTATATAGTGGAGGTTCCCTATGAAATCTTAAGCGAGGCTGCCCGCAAACAGGTAGAAATGCGCATGGCTTTAGCATCTGTGCTTTTAGAGAGCGATAGGGTGGACACGGCAGCCAGCAGAGAAATGCTGGAAAATATGCTTTCTGAGATGACAGGAGAGGCAATTTTTGTGAAGGGCTATACCAATGCTGATGCTGTAAATGCGTCCAAGGACACGAAGCTGGTGTTCTATCTGTGCGCCTTTGCCTATCTGTTTTGCATAGCAAATTGCATTATCGTATGTGAGTTTTGGATTTTTCAGCGGCGGAGGGAAATTGCAGTGCGCCGTGCGTGCCATGTTACCGATGGAAAAATTATTGAACTGTTATTTAAGGATATGATGCTGATTGTCGGCACGGCCTGCCTTCTGTACCTGATTTTACAGCCTGTTTTGTTTGCGCCGGTCATGCAGCGGCTTTCTGTCAGACCGGTGTATGATTTCCGCAGTATTGCCTTTTTGCTGCTGATGATTCCAATCTCGGCGTTGATTACGATATTTCCCTATATGCGGCGGCTTTCTAAGCGTTCCCTTGCCGCAGGGCTAAAAGAATAACGGAGAATGGGAGGAAAGCCTGATGAAAAAACATAACAAAGCCAAAATGAAGCTTCCCAACCGTTGCCGTTTTGTGTTGGATATGCTGACAGATAGATTGAAACTGTTTTTAATGGTGGTTATTATGGGGACGGTTTCCTTCGGACTGATAGATGTATGCCTGATGATGCTCTTAGAGAGCAGGCAGACTTATTTGTTGGCGGATACTTTATTCAGCGTGGATAAGGAATTTGTTTACAAGGTCAGGGATATGGACGTGATGAATATGCTGGATATGGCAAATGAGAATCAGTTCCAGAAGGAACTTGTGCAAAGTGATGTCTGGCGGGAGCTTAGCGCCTATACATATTCTGAGGAATATGCCTTTGCGGTATTGAAGGACAATCCAGACTACCGGCGTCTGATGGCGGGAAGCTATGCGGGGACAGTGATGGAAAAGCTGTGGTACAGCGACAATCAGCAGCCGGGGGATTATATGCTGTTTGCCACAATAAACGAAAATGCAGGGGAGCTGTTTGATATCGGGATATCTGGAAATGCAGAGATATTAAAGGATGAAGATGGAAACAATATGGTGCCGGTGTATGCGGGCAGTCGTCTGCAGGGGATTGTAGAGCAGGGACAGGTGTTAGGGACAATAGATTGCTTTTATGCCGATGATGAAGAGACGTATATTCCGGTATCTTGTTATGTTGCTGGATTCATTCCCCAAGGGGCGCTGATATTGGCAGATGGTTATCAGGGGCAGAGTGATATCGCAGTCGGATTGGATATCATGCTTATGGTCTGCTGTGAGGATGTCTTTGCGGCAGGATATGGAATGAACGCATATAATCTAACAAAAAATGTATATGCTGCGGCCAAGCCCGAGGAACTGCCGGGGGTTCGTTCTCAGTTGCTAAGATTATATGAGAAATATGGTAAGAAGCTGGATTTATGTACGGTTACGCAGATGATGGATGAAAATAACGAGTGGAATCAATCGTTAATGCTGATGTTTGCGGTGGCGGTGATTCTGATGGTTTCCGGATTTCTGGCATTTACGACGACCAGCATTATTTCAGTGCTGTTAAAACAGCGGCAGTATGGTATTATGTTGGCAAATGGTGTGAGCCACAGAGATTTGAAGGCGATGCTCGCCATGGAGACAGCACTGAAATATGTGATGTCGGCAGTGGCTGCCTTTTGTATCATGCATGCGGTATATTTATCAGAGGCCACATATGTCTATACGGGAGTGAACTACCATATGACCTATCTGCATATGCACTGGCAGTATGCGCTGCCAGTGCTGCTTCTCATCTGTGCTGCCGGGATTGTTTTTTCTGTTTGGATACCGGCACGGATGATAGACAGGTTAAATGCCATGGAACTATTAAGGCAGATATAATGTAATACAGAGAAAGCTAAAATGCGAAGGTATCCTTAAGTCCTACCCACTTCTGATCCTTATCGCTTAAATTTAATGGCGTTTGGTCAGACAGTGTGTAGCCCTCGGCGGAAGCGCTGCCCTGATAGCTTCCTTGAAGCTCCGGCCATGTAATACCGATTTCTGGGTCATTCCAGGCCAGACCGCCCTCATCCCCCGGATGGTAAAAATCCGTACATTTGTAGCAGAATTCAGCTAAATCCGAAAGAACTAAAAAGCCATGGGCAAATCCCTGGGGAATATAAAACTGCTTGTGGTTTTTCTCTGTCAACTCAATGCCGAACCATTTTCCATAGGTATCGGAATCCTTTCTTAAATCCACAGCCACATCAAATACACTGCCTTTGATGACGCGAACCAGCTTTCCTTGAGGGAATTCCTTTTGAAAATGGAGTCCCCGGAGTACCCCTTTCGTAGAGGAGGACTGGTTATCCTGTACAAATACCATATCAAGTCCTGCCTCTTCCATATCCTTTTGATTATAGGTTTCTACAAAATATCCTCTGGCATCGCCGTGTACGGTAGGCTCGATGACGCACAGCCCTTCGATGCCGCCAACATTCTTTGTTACATTAATTTGTCCCATTTTTATACTCCTTTTTATCTATCGGTTTCCATACATTTTCTCATAGTAATTCTGGTACTCGCCGGAAATGATGGTTTCCCACCATTCTTTGTTTTCAAGATACCACTTTATGGTTTTCTTAATGCCGTCTGCAAATTTGGTTTCTGGCAGCCACCCGAGTTCGTTGTGAATCTTAGTCGGATCAATGGCGTAGCGCATATCATGACCCTTTCTGTCTGCTACATAGGTAATCAGGCTTTCCGGCTTGCCAAGCTCCTTACAGATAATTTTTACGATATCAATATTGGTCATTTCATTGTGACCGCCGATATTATATACTTCGCCGACCCTGCCCTTATGGATAATTAAATCAATGGCTTTACAGTGATCCTCCACATAGAGCCAGTCACGGACATTTTCGCCCTTGCCATAAACCGGCAACGGCTTATCGTTCAAAGCATTGGCGATCATCAGCGGAATCAGCTTCTCCGGGAAATGATATGGTCCGTAG
>CAMWOF010000238.1 GCA_947175805.1 uncultured Clostridiaceae bacterium | reverse complement strand
GAGTGTAGATGGGAAAAAGCAGGGAAACAGGCAGGCTGCGGATGCGAAAAACAGGGAAATAACCAGAATACGGGCGGAAAAAAACAGGAAGGCAGCCAGGGCACAGATGGCAAAAGAACAGCAAATAGCCAAAATGCCGGCAGCAAAAATCACAAAAATAATAAAAACAATAAAAATAAAGGGGAACAGGGGGGGAACGGACAGTCCGGAAACCAAAACGGCAGCGCCCATAAGCAGAGCCAGTGGGTGAATCCGAACCTGAAAAAGAAGAATCATCAGAATAACAGAAACAACAATAATAAAAATGACGCACAAAAGCCTGTGAAGCAGGAGCCGCCAAAGCCACAGGAGCCGGTTATCAAGTCGCTGAAGCTTCCAGAGGTGCTGACGGTCAATGAGTTAGCAGATAAGCTGAAGGTGCCGGCTGCACAGCTCGTAAAGAAGCTGTTTATGGCAGGCAAGATAGTGACAATCAATTCAGATTTAGATTTTGATGCGGCGGCAGATATTGCGTTGGAGTACAACTATATTGCCGAGGAAGAAGAAAAGATTGATGTGATTGAGGAGCTGTTAAAGGAGGAGGAAGAGGACGAGAGCCTGATGTCTGAGCGTCCTCCGGTAGTCTGCGTCATGGGACACGTTGACCACGGTAAGACTTCTTTACTGGATGCTATTCGGAAAACATCGGTAACCCAGGGCGAGGCAGGCGGAATTACCCAGCATATCGGTGCATATACGGTTGAGATAAATAATCAGCAGATTACGTTTTTGGATACGCCGGGACATGAGGCGTTTACTGCCATGCGTATGCGGGGCGCACAGTCCACGGATATTGCGATTCTGGTGGTGGCAGCGGATGACGGCGTGATGCCACAGACAATTGAGGCGATTAACCATGCCAAGGCGGCGGACATAGAAATCATTGTGGCGGTCAACAAAATTGACAAGGAGAGCGCCAATGTAGAGCGCGTAAAGCAGGAGCTTATGGAGTACGAGCTGGTTGCCGAGGATTGGGGCGGTTCCACGATATTCTGTCCGGTGTCTGCGCACACCGGAGCAGGCATTGACAATCTCCTGGAGATGATTTTGCTGACGGCAGAGGTGTTGGAGCTGAAATCAAACCCGAACCGCAGGGCACGGGGCATTGTGATTGAGGCGGAGCTTGACAAGGGCAGAGGGCCGGTTGCTACGGTGCTGGTACAGAAGGGTACGCTGCATGTGGGAGATTCGGTATCTATTGGAAATGCCCACGGCAAGGTGCGCGCCATGATTGATGATAAAGGAAGAAAGGTGAAGGAGGCGGGACCGTCTATGCCTGTGGAGATTCTCGGCTTAAACAGCGTGCCGGGAGCCGGAGAAATATGTATTGCCACAGAAAACGAAAAGGAAGCCCGCACCATGTCTGAGGCGTTTATCGCCTATGGCAAGGAGAAGCTGCTGGCGGATACGAAGGCGAAGATGTCTCTTGATGATTTGTTCAATCAGATTCAGGCAGGCAATGTAAAGGAGCTGAACCTGGTTGTCAAGGCAGATGTCCAGGGTTCTGTGGAAGCGGTGAAAAACAGCCTGTTGAAGCTGTCCAATGAAGAGGTTGTAGTCAAGGTAATCCACTCTGGTGTGGGCGCAATTAATGAGTCTGATGTTATTTTGGCATCTGCATCCAATGCGATTATCATTGGCTTTAACGTAAGGCCGGATGTACAGGCAAAGTCCATCGCCGAGCGGGAAAAGGTGGATTTAAGGCTGTACAAGGTAATATATAATGCGATTGAGGATATTGAGTCTGCCATGAAGGGTATGCTGGATCCTGTATTTGAAGAAAAAGTCATTGGCCATGCCGAGGTAAGGCAGACCTACAAGGCTTCCCAGATAGGAACAATTGCCGGCTCTTATGTTCTGGATGGCATGATTCAGAGAAATTGTTCTGTCAGAATTTACCGTGAGGATGCATTAATTCATGAGGGTACGCTGGCTTCCCTGAAGCGTTTTAAGGATGACGTCAAGGAGGTTAAATCAGGCTTCGAGTGCGGTCTGGTCTTTGAGGCCTACAATGATATCAAGGAAGAGGACCAGATTGAGGCATATATCATGGTGGAGGTGCCGCGTTAAATTTTGTGGGACATGGAATAGGGAGATGTTATGAGAAAAAACAGCATAAAGAATACAAGAGTAAATTCCGAGGTACAGCGGGAGCTTAGCCGGATTATCTCTTACGAAATTAAAGATCCGAGAATTCATTAGATGACTTCGGTGGTGGATGTCTCGGTGACGCCGGATTTAAAGCAGTGCAAGGTGTATATCAGCGTTCTGGGCGATGAACAGTCTCAGGAAGACACCTTAGAGGGGCTTCGTTCTGCCGCCGGTTATATCAGAAAGGAACTAGCACGCTCCATTAATCTGAGAAATACGCCGGAGCTTCAGTTTATTATGGATCAGTCCATTGAATACGGTGTCAGTATGTCCAAAAAGATTGATGAAGTGACAAAAGATTTAGATTAAATCAGAAATGATTGGAATAGTTGTACAGGGGAAGATATGAATACATTTTTAGAGATGATTGGTGAGGCGTCTACGATTGCCATTGTGGGGCATACAAGCCCGGATGGGGACTGTGTAGGCTCCTGCCTGGGATTATACAATTATATTATCGAGCATTTTCCTAAGGCCGGAGTGCAGGTGTATTTGGAGGAGTTCAGCAGTGATTTTATGTTTCTGCACGGAGCAGAGCTCGTCAGCCATGACGATTCGCAGGATGTGCGCTATGAGCTTTGTATCAGCTTAGACTGTGGGGATACGCTCCGCCATGGTGGATTTGGCAGGTATTTTCAGACTGCCCAAAAGACAATCTGCATTGACCACCACGTCAGCAATAAAGGCTTTGGAGATTTCTGCAAGGTGGATTTAGAAGCGAGTTCCACGGCGGAGGCAATCTACAAATTTTTAGACGATAAAAACTTAAGCCCAAATTGCGCGGAGGCGCTTTATATGGGGATTGTCCATGATACGGGTGTGTTCAAGCACAACTGTACCAGTAAAAGAACCATGGAGATAGCCGGTGCGCTGCTTTCCTGCGGCGCCAGGTCAGACTATGTGATTGATCATACCTTTTATAATAAGACCTTTGTGCAGAACAAGCTTTTGGGGAGAGCACTGGAAAACGCGGCCCTTTATCTGGATGGTCGTGTCATTGTGTCCCTGCTCACACTGGAGGATTTTAAGAGCTGCCGTGCACAAAAGCTGGACACGGATGGTATTGTGGATCAGCTTCGCATCACAGAAGGTGTGGAGGCAGCGGTATTCGTGTATCAGCAGGAGGATAATGTTTATAAATACAGCCTGCGCTCAAACGGAGCAGTCAATGTCAGCGACATTGCGTGCAGTCTTGGCGGCGGTGGACACATAAGGGCAGCCGGAGTACAGGTGGCGGCGGCTTACAAAGAGACGTTGGATACCATATTAAAAGAAATGGAGACACAGCTTCGCAAAGGCTGATATTCTGTTTTATAATAATGATTCAGGACAAAGGAGGATAACCATGGACGGCATAATGAACATTTACAAGGAACCGGGATATACCTCCTTTGATGTTGTGGCAAAGTTAAGAGGAATATTAAAGCAGAAAAAGATAGGACACACCGGCACATTAGACCCGGATGCGGAGGGAGTGCTGGTGGTATGCTTAGGCAATGCCACAAAGCTCAGTGAAATGCTGACGGGTAAGGACAAGGAATATACGGCAGTGCTCCGTCTGGGAGTGACCACAGATACGGAGGATATGTCAGGCAGGGTGTTAAGGGAGCTGCCTGTAGACTGTGACGAGGAGACAGTAAGAGCGGCGGTGAAGTCCTTTCAAGGGGAATATCAGCAAATCCCGCCCATGTATTCGGCTATTAAAAAGGATGGGAAAAAGCTCTATGAGCTGGCACATGCGGGCATTGAGATTGACAGGGAGCCTAGACAAGTAGAGATTTATGAAATAGAAGTGATTTCGATTGCTCTGCCATTGGTTCAGCTTCGTGTGCGTTGTTCTAAAGGAACCTATATCAGAAGTCTGTGCCGGGATATTGGTGAAAGGCTTTCCTGCGGCGGATGTATGGAGCATTTGCTCAGAAATCGTGTCAGCAGCTTTACGGCAGAGACTGCCCTCAAGCTGTCCGCCGTGGAGCAGCTAAAGGAGGCGGGCAGGCTAAAGGAGGCGGTAAGCCCGATTGACAGCCTCTTTCCGTCTTATCGGAGACTGACTGTGCACAGAGGGGCGGAGAGATATCTGTATAATGGTAATCGATTGACAATGGAATCTTTTCCGCAAAGACCGGATGCTCTGGCATCAGAAGAGCTTGTTTTTATATATGACACGAAAGGAGAGCTGAAGGGCTTATAC
>CAMWOF010000237.1 GCA_947175805.1 uncultured Clostridiaceae bacterium | reverse complement strand
CGACACAGCTTTCTTAATCTGCTCCTGGATCTCCGTCTCCTTTACATCCAGCTTCCTCGTGACCGGCTGCTCCGTCTCCTTTCTCTCATGCTACTTCTTGACCGCCTGCTCCATCTCCATTATCTCCGGCTCCGTCCTGATTGCCTGCTCCATCTGCATCATCTCCGGCTCCGTCCTGATCGCCTGCTCCGTCTCCATTGTCTCCGGCATCATCCTGGCTATCTGTATCGTCTCCGCCTGTCGCATCCGGCACGTCACCACGCTCCGGATCAAAAATCGGTGTCACTGCCTCCGGCTGCTCCATTCCCGCTTCGTCCGCCTCTCTCTTATTGCTCTGGAAAATATTCATATAAGGCAGTAATTCCTCTAAAATCCCCTTTGACAAAACCGTGGCAATACCGCTGTGGGACGGATCCTCTACATTCGGTTCATCCACAGTTACATAGAGCATAAGCTGCGGCGCCTCAATCGGCACGGCACAGATGAAGGATAAAATATATTTTTGATTCCCTCTTGGAAGCTTTTCGGCAGTACCGGTTTTCCCACCGATGGTGTAGCCGTCAATCCGGCATCTGGTAGCCGCTGTACCGGTTTCCACCACCTCAAAGAGATAATCCCTTAATTTCTCGGAGGTTGCCTCAGAAATCGTCTTCCTGAGCAGCGTCCCTTCCACATTTTTAATCACCGAGCCGTTAGCATCCACAATCTGCTTTACCACATGGGGCTGATAGTAGTTGCCGCCGTTTACCACAGAGCAGAACGCAGACCCCAGCTGTATCATGGACACATTTAAGCCCTGTCCAAAGGAGGAGCACGCCAGCTCCACCTCGTTCAAACGCTCCTCATTATAAATCAAGCTGAGGGTATAGGCCTCGCCGGGCAAATCTACATTTGTTTTTAAACCAAATCCAAAAATAGTCTGGTATTTTGCAAATACCTGCCTGCCCATGCGATCCGCAATCTGCATCAGTGCGTCATTGCAGGACTTGGCAATTGCCTGGGCAATCGTAATCGAGCCATGCCCTTCCCGCTTATTGCACTTGATGTAATAGTTGGCGACCTGCTGCCCACCATCACAGGTAAAGGTCTCGCTTCCGGATAATACATTTTCCTCCAGAGCAGCGGCAACAGTAAAGGTCTTAAATGTGGAACCCGGCTCAAAGGTATCATTAATTGCATGATTTCTCCATAGCTGGTTTAAGGACTTCAGCCGTTCCTCATCATTCTGCCCCTCAATCTTAGCCGTTATTTCCTCCTCAGAACCTGTAAATTGATACCGAAGGGCTTCCGTGTCGTATGGGTTATTAGGGTCAAAGCTGTTGGAATTGTACAGGGCAAGAATCTCCCCGTTATTCGGATTCATCGCCAGCACCGAAACATTTTTTGCTCCGGTTTCCGCCATATAAGCACTAATCTGCTTCTCTATAATATTTTGGATATTGGCATCAATCGTAGAAATGATATTGTATCCGTCCTGTGGCTGAATCGTGGTTTTCTCCAATGTCAAATCACTGGTGAGATACCCATACTGCCTTCCGTCCGTACCGTTCAACATGGAGTTATATTCGTTTTCAATACCACACTGCCCCACATTGCCGCTGGCAGTAAAGCCGAGCACATGGCAGGCAAGGCTGCCCATCGGGTAATATCTCTCATATTCCTCCTCGAACCAGACACCGGTAACCTGTTTCCCTGAATCTGTGCTCTGAAAATCAGTAAATGCCTTTACGACCTCATAATCCTGCTTTTTTAAAGCCACCTTGTATAAGGAGGCGCTGTCGGACAGCATCTCCTCTATGGCTTCCGCCGTAATATCAAAGTAGGTCGTAATGGCATTGATGGTTATCTGCCGTGCTTCTTCATCTTTGTTAATATTCTTGGGCTCCAGTATCAGATTATAAACCTTCTTACTTGTGGCCAGATAAGTTCCGTTACAATCCAGGATATCCCCCCGCCGGTATGGGATATCTATGCTGTCATAACGCTGCTGCGCCAACACGATTTTCTCATACTGCTCGCCTTTTCCGTGACTGATAAAATATACCTGAACGCCCAAATACAGCATACATCCAATAAATACAAGCATAACAAACAAAAGCTTGAATTTCATCCTGTTCAAAAAAATTTTCTTTCCTCTTTTTCGTGCTGCCATGCGTTCACCTGCTTATCCTAATCCAAATCTGGTACATCCTGATACTGCTTTACATACTGTTCCTTTTTGCTGTCGTAGGTAATGATTTGCCCTTCCTTCGGATAAATCATCCCCAGCTCCTCCATTGCAATCTTTTTAATGGATTCTAAATCCACCTCACTGTTTATTTTTGCATTTACGGCATCATTATCATTGATTAGGGCCTGGTAATCTGCCTCCAATGCTGCAATTCTCTTGTTCTGAGCATTAATTTCCGCCTGCACGCTAATCATGGAGATACATGCCCAGAAGGTAACTCCTACCGCCAATACGAGCACCAGCGTATATTTTAAGTCAAACGCAAGAACTCTCTCAATTTTCTTTTTTGTTTTTGGATTTAATTCCTCGGCAGGCATCCGCTTCGGCGACGGCACTGCACTTAATTTTCTGACGGTATTCCCCTCTACATAATAGTTTCTGTCAGGCATTCCACTTGTCCTCCATAATCTTGTTTTATTTTTAGTTTCGTCTTCAAACCGCTCTTTCAAATACCCTGAGCTTCGCACTCTTTGCTCTGCTGTTTTCGGAAAGCTCTTTTGCTTCCGGAAGAATAGGCTTTCTGGTAACAACATGTCCCAGGGATACCCTGCCGCAGGTGCACACCGGAAAACCCGGTGGGCAGATACATGGATTTTCACAGGTTCTGAAAATATTTTTTGTAATTCTGTCCTCTAAGGAATGAAACGTAATCACGCATATTCTGCCGCCAGGCGTCAGTCTTTTTATCATTTCCTCCAATGATGCCGACAGCACAGCAAGCTCCTGATTCAACTCAATCCGCAGCGCCTGGTAAGTACGCTTGGAGGGATGTCCCCCTGTTGCCCTTACCCTTGCCGGTATGGCCGCATGAATAATTTCATTTAATTCAAATGTAGTTTCTATCGGTTTTTTCTGTCTCGCCTGCACAATATGCTTTGCGATGTTTTTTGCAAATCTGTCCTCCCCATAATCCCTGATGATATGAAAGAGGTCTGACTCACTGTATTCATTTACAATATCCTTTGCAGTTTTCGTATTCCTTTGGTCCATCCGCATATCCAGAGGTACATCCTCCCTGTAGGTAAAACCTCTGTCCGCCTCGTCCAACTGATAGGAGGAAACCCCCAAATCCAGGAGTATGCCGTCGACACACCTAATCGAGAGAGAATCCAAAACGTCTGCAAATTCGGCATAATTGCTCCTAACGACAGACACCCGGCTGCCAAAAACAGCAAGCCGCTTCGTGGCCGCTGCGATTGCCGCCTCATCCTGGTCAATCCCCACCAGCCTGCCCGCATCCGAGAGTCTTTCACATATGTGATAGGAATGTCCCGCACCGCCCAGCGTTCCGTCCATATAAATACCATCCTGCCTAATATTCAGGTTCTCTATGACTTCCTCCAGCAAAACGGATTTATGTACAAATTCCATCAGACCGTGCCTCCTACTTGTCCTAGAAGTTAAGCTCTAAACCAAGGTCGCTTAAATCCGCCATCAAATCGGTCAGGCTTGCCGGCTCTCCAAACAATGCGTCATAACGCTCTTTGCTCCAGATTTCCACCTTATTACCATTACCTGCCACTACTACATCCTTAACAACCTCTGCCTTCTCCCGCAAATCCAAAGGCACAACAATACGCCCCTGGCTGTCAATATCCACATCCGTACCAGAATGGTTAAAGCTTCTCTGCAGCTCCCTTACCTTCGGATTATTTGACGGCAGCGCCATAATCTGCGCACACAGCTTGTCCCACTCCTCCTGGGCATAGCCGTAAATACAGCCGTCCAACCCCTCAGTGAGTACAAAACTGCCTCCAAGGCCATCCCGAAGCTTTGCCGGAATAATCAGTCTGCCCTTGGCATCCACGCTGTGATTAAATTTTCCTTTTAGAAAACCTGCCATAGAGCAACTCCTGTTTCTTTCGTAATCCACAAAGACTCTCCATTTTGTGGTTTTGAATGGTTTTTCATGGTATTTTCCACCACTGTATGTCCTATTGTAGACCATTCCTCAGGAAATTGCAAGCCCTGTAAGCATTTTTCTTTTGTACATTTTTCACAAATTTGCTCGAACTTTTTCCTTTTTTACATAATTTACACACAAAAAAAGAGGGGTAATCCCAAAGGAGACTACCTCTCTTTTTCAAAAAATGCACAAGATATTGTGCGTTAAATTATTTATTTTTCCATATATTGTAATTTCTATCCTTTTC
>CAMWOF010000236.1 GCA_947175805.1 uncultured Clostridiaceae bacterium | reverse complement strand
AATAAATTTAGTATATTATAGTTTCTCAAATGTCTAAACAGGTGGTGAGTATGAAATGTGATTTGACATCAGGAAATATTATGAAAACTATTCTTCTTTTTGCAGGACCGATGATTGCAGGGAATTTACTTCAGCAGGCATACAATATTGCTGATACACTGATTGTTGGACGTTTTCTTGGAGGGGATGCTCTTGCGGCAGTGGGAAGTACATATACTCTGACAACATTTTTGTACTCAATTATTATCGGTATGTGCATGGGCAGTGGAGCACTTGTATCATATTACTTTGGTGGGAATAATCTGAAAAAACAAAAAGTTAGTATTGTTGCTGCTTTTATTCTTATTGGTATAATTTCTTTGGCTGCTGAAATTATTACACTTGGTTCGGTAAATGAAATTATTGGTTTGCTTAAAACACCTTCTGAAATTATGGAGCTGACAGAAGATTATGTGAGAATAATTTTATCAGGAATTGTTTTTACATTTCTGTATAATTATTATGCATATATGTTAAGGGCCTTCGGTAATTCTGTTACTCCGTTGATTTTTCTAGGAGTGGCTTCAGTAATAAACATTGCACTGGATGTGATTTTTGTTGTTTATTTGGATTTAGGTGTAAAAGGAGCTGCATATGCAACTTTGCTCGCACAGGCTGTTTCGGGAGTTGGGCTTGCAATTCACTCACTTATCAATGAATCGAATTTGCGCATAAAACTTTCTGATATTCATTTTAAGAGAGATGATATTATTGAAACTTTTCGTATGTCCTTTGCAGCATCAGTTCAGCAGTCGGTAATGAATTTTGGGATTTTGATGATTCAGGGGATTGTAAACAGTTTTGGAACAACAGTTATGGCGGCGTTTACTGTGGCTGTTAAAATTGATACACTGGCATATATGCCTGCACAGGAATTTGGAAATGCGTTTTCGCTTTTTGTATCGCAAAATTATGGCGCAAATAAATATGGCAGAATACGGGAGTGTATTAGAAAATCATTTTGGATTTCAGGAATATTTTGTGCTGTGGTTTCTGCGGTGGTGGTTATATTCTCAAAGAATCTTATGAGAGTTTTTGTAAACGCTCAAGAGATTGAGATTATTCAAATAGGAGCAGAGTATCTTGTAACTGAGGGTGCATTTTATGTAGGAATTGGTATTCTCTTTTTGTTATATGGATATTATAGGGGAATTAACAGGCCTGAAATGTCGCTGATTCTCACAGTTATATCTCTTGGAACAAGGGTCGCACTGGCGTATTTTTTATCACGCATTGAATTTATCAGAGAGTATGGTATTTGGATAGCTATCCCTATTGGCTGGTTTTTGGCTGATGTAGCAGGGCTTATTTATATGAGAATTTGTAATAAGAAGGTTGTTTAGTTTTAGACAGTTTTATAAGCATTTTGTTTTTGATGAACTGAAATTGCTGTTGTACAAGTATGAATATAATTTATATGAGAACACTAGCAGGAAGGATGGAAAATAAATATTAAATGGATAAATATGGTGAAATTCTTATATATCAATCTGAAGATGGATTAACTAATATTGAAGTCAAGATGCAAGATGAAACAGTATGGCTTACACAGCAGCAAATGGCTGATTTGTTTCAAACATCACGGACTAATATAGTAGAACATATCAGGCATATTTATGATGAAAAGGAACTTGATGAAATGTCAACCTGTCGGAAATTCCGACAGGTTCGAAAAGAGGGAAAACGTGAAGTGTCACGAGAGATGCCATACTATAATCTTGACATGATTATTTCTCTTGGTTATCGTGTGAAATCTTTGATTGCTACACAATTTCGTCGCTGGGCAACCGAGCGTCTGAAGGAGTATATGATAAAGGGTTTTACAATGGATGATGAACGTCTAAAAAATTTAGGCGGAGGAAACTACTGGAAAGAATTATTAGATCGCATACGGGATATTCGCTCGTCTGAAAAGGTGATGTACAGACAAGTACTTGATTTATATGCGACAAGTGTAGATTACAACCCTAAAAGTAGTGAGTCTATAGCTTTTTTCAAAATGGTACAAAATAAACTGCATTATGCGGCACATGGCCATACAGCAGCTGAGATTATATATAAACGTGCTGATGCAAGTCAGCCCTTTATGGGGCTTAAAAGTTTTTCGGGTGATTTTCCTGTATTAAAGGATATAGGGGTGGCAAAGAACTATCTTAATGACGAAGAACTGAAAATTTTAAACAATATTGTATCAGGATATTTTGATTTTGCAGAAATTCAGGCTATACGTCATAACCCTATGTATATGTCTGATTATGTAGAACATCTTGATAATGTATTGAAAACAACAGGTGAAAAGGTATTGCAGGGAGCAGGAACAATTAGCCATGTGCAGGCAATAGAAAAGGCAACGGAAGAATATAAAAAATATCAAGTTCAGAATTTATCTCCGGTTGAAGAAGAGTATTTGGAAACCATTAAAAATTTACATAGTGCGGCGAAGAAAAAAACAAAGAGTTAATATGAGGATGAGGTGACCGTAGTACTGGATAAATATGATATTTCATATTTGGAGGTTTTGTGTTTCTTTTGGGCATATCCTTATTAGTAAAGAAAACGGAGATTGAAAAAGATGGAGTATAGGATTAATAAGCGAACAGGTGACAAGATTAGCGTTTTGGGGTTTGGGACTTCTTACATAGCCGAAGCAGATGAAAAGGATGCTGTCGCAACGATACAAAGAGCTTATGAAGGCGGCATCAATTATTATGATCTTGCTACGGCAGAAAGCATGACTTTTCCCTATTTTGGAACTGCTCTTGCTACAGTAAGGAAGGATGTGTTTTACCAGATTCACTTCGGTGCAAATTATGCTTCGGGAACTTATGGCTGGAGTACAGATGGCGAAACGATCAGGCGTAGCATCGAGTGGCAGCTTGCACAGCTGAAAACAGATTATATTGACTATGGATTTATTCATTGTATTGACGAATTGTCTGACTGGCAGGAATACCAGAAAAATGGAGCTTTTTCATATCTGATGCAGATGAAGGAACAGGGGGTTGTAAAACATATCGGCCTGTCCTCCCACACCCCGGCCACAATCCATCGGGTATTGGATGAAGCATCTGTGGATATGCTTATGTTTTCGCTAAATCCGGGTTATGACTATCAAAAGGGAGATTATGCCAAAGGATCTGTAGATGAGCGGTCTGCCATTTACAGCCGCTGTGAAACAGAAGGAATCGGCATCTCTGTGATGAAACCTTTCTCGGGTGGTCAGTTGCTGGATGCGGCAATATCGCCCTTTGGAAAAGCGCTGACACAGTATCAGTGTATTCAATATGCATTGGATAGACCAGGTGTGCTGACGGTGCTGCCGGGGATGTCCAGTGTGGCACAGGTGGAGCATTTGCTGGGATTTTTTGGTGCAGAAGAAGCAGAAAAGGATTATTCTGTGATTGGGTCCTTTAGTCCTGCGGAGGCTATTGGAAAGTGTGTTTATTGCAATCACTGCAAACCATGTCCCAAGGGACTGAATATTGGCATCATCAATAAATATTATGATCTTGCCATAAATGGAGATTCTATGGCGGCAGAGCATTACCGCAATCTGGAGCTCAAGGCGGATGCCTGTGTGCAGTGCGGACACTGCGAATCCCGCTGTCCATTTCATGTGAAGCAGGAAAGCAGGATGAAAGAAATTGTTGCTTATTTTCAGTAAAGGGATTGGGTAAATTTGCAATCCTATTGACAAAAGTAAGGCGGAAGGGGTATACTTAAAATAAGTTAGCGGCTACTAACAAAAGATGGCCGCATTTATTAAAATCGATGGTTAGTTTTTGCTAACTAATATTAGGACAAAAATTGGAGGATGTTTTATGGTTAAGATTACGCTGGCTATAGAAGGAATGGCCTGTGGGATGTGCGAGGCGCATATTAACGAGGCAGTGAGAAATGCCTTTCAGGTGAAAAAGGTAACAAGCTCACATACGAAGAACCAGACGGTCATCATTGCGGAGAAAGACATCCCAGAACAGGAGCTGAAAAATGTAATTGTGAAAGTTGGTTATGATGCCGTATCGGTAAGCAGTGAGCCTTACGAGAAAAAAGGGTTATTTAGGAAAATGCTCTGACGAAAAGATACTATGTAAGAAAATACTGGAACAGATAGGTGTTATGATATGTTTTGTCGGCTTTTAACGGGACTCGGCGTGGATGAAAACGGCGGCACCTGACGCCTGCGAGATGGAGCATGCTGTCAGCGCAAAGACTTATCAGGCGTTAAAGTCGCTTGTATTTGTATACGGAAGGAGGAACATAAGGATGGGTATATTACAGAGTGCTGTTGTTGTAGGTGCAATAGTTCTTTTGGTGCTTGCTTTTTGATCCGGCGTAAAAGCGGCCTG
>CAMWOF010000235.1 GCA_947175805.1 uncultured Clostridiaceae bacterium | reverse complement strand
ATACCAAAATAAATTCTTCTCTTGGGTATCTCTTTATCCAAATATGCAGTAATATCAGAAATATCTCTTTGTTCCTTTGCCATCTGGGCAGCCACCATCACCGGATACCCATAGGCTCCGGAATAATTTGCGCTGTCATATACATAGATATTGAATCTGTCCTTATATTCAGGATGCTCGTCAAAAAAAGAGTCTATGGACATCTTTGCATTATTACAGGTTGCGGAACCACCGGAATTGATGAGCACCAGAACAATATCCGTATATCCAGCATCATATTCCTCCTGGTAGATAGTCTCAAACTCATAGGGCGTAATCTGTGATGTCTTGGGAATTTCATCAGGATATCTGTCCATAAGCTCATAAAAACCCTGATTATCAAAATCAATTCTACTGATATAGGAATCCCCTCCGAGAATCACCGGAAAGGGTAATACCCTGATATTTAATTCCTGCTCGCTTTCCACGGAAATATCGCTGGCAGAATCTGTAATAATGTGTATCTTACTCATAACAACCTCCAAGCCTATATAACCAATTTTTTAGATGATAGCATAAATAAAATAAAAATTCAATGAATCCAACAAACAAATTCATAAAATCGGTTGACATTTTCCTTTTATATGTCAGAAAATGTGACAAAAGATATGAATTTCAACAAAATCAAAATCCATATCTCTGTCATCTTTTTGTAAATTTATGATATATCCAAATCCGGCGGCACATCCAACTCATCTGACACATACCTGCCGTTCTTTTTGCGCTGTCTGACACACTCTGTCAAAAGGTATTCAATCTGTCCATTGACGGAACGAAAATCATCCTCCGCCCAGGCAGCAATCGCATTATATAATTTGGGAGACAGCCTTAACGGCACCTGCTTTTTGTTATTCTCACCCATAACACTCACCTGTTCTAATAAACCAATCACAAAGCTATATCATAATCCTCTTTTAGCTATACAGACTTCCCGAATTTATTACCGGCTGCGCATCATGGTTTCCGCAGAGCACAACCAGCAGATTGGATACCATTGCCGCCTTTCTCTCCTCATCCAACTCCACCACCTGCTTCTCATTCAGGTAGTCAAGCGCCATCTCCACCATACCCACAGCGCCGTTCACAATCATTTTCCTGGCATCAATAATGGCGGATGCCTGCTGCCGCTTCAGCATAACCGCTGCGATTTCCGGCGCATATGCCAGATGGGTGATTCTCGTCTCTAAAATCTCCAGCCCTGCCTTTTCTACCTTGTTCTGAATCTCTTTTCTGATGCGTTCTGCCACAATCTCCGTAGAACCTCTTAAGCTGCCCTCATCTGCCATACCGTCACCAGTGGTATCTACATTCGGCGCAACGTCGTATGGATAATGCTGCACAATATGTCGAAGCGCCGCATCACACTGCAGGGACAAATATTCTTTGTAGTTATCAATGTCAAAGACCGCCTTTGCCGTGTTTACTACCCGCCACGTAACTGCAATGCCAATCTCCACCGGATTGCCTAGGCAGTCGTTAATTTTCTGGCATGCATTGTTCAGCGTCATGATTTTTAAAGAAATCCGCTTGTCCGTGCCTATCGTTACAGTGCTGCCGCTCTGGGTCTCAAGCATACTCATCAGGCTTGTGCCGCCGCTGTTGTCCACATCACCGCTCTGCTTAAGCTTAGTAGAGGCAGCGGGATTCAACGCACTGCAAAAGGGATTGACCCAATAAAAGCCTTCATTCTTCAGCGTACCCATATATTTGCCGAACAGTGTGAGCACCAATGCCTCCTGGGGCTTTAATATCTTAAGTCCGCAGTACGGTATCCAGCCGATGCAAAGATAAATGCTACACAAAAAAATCAGTACACCGTTTTCGGCAATCGCAGACAAAATAAGTCCGCCGACAGCAGCAATATAAAGCAATGTCGTCCATATCAATACCGCCATACCATGCTTGTTCCTCTCTAATATTTTCTCTTCCATAAAAACCCCTCCTTTTTTCTGATATCAAAATGATATCAAACAAGAATCATTTTGTCAACATGTATTTTTATGGATAACGCATAAATATTTTTGCTTTATAGAAAACGAGAAGTTTTCTAAATAAAGCAAAAAACGGCGCTGCGCCCGAGCACAGCACCATTTACCTGCCATCCGTTATCATCAGCTGCCTTACAGAATTCCCAGCATTTTTCCGCCCCAATATATGAAGCCTAACACCCAACTGGTAAAAATTCCATAGAGAATTACAGGTCCGGCAATTGTAAAGCATTTTACGCCGATACCGAAGACCTGCCCCTCTTTCTGAAACTCAATGCAGGGCGCAGCCACCCCGTTCGCAAAGCCCGTAATCGGAACTAAAGCGCCTGCACCGCCCCACTTGGCAATGCTGCGATACCAGTTTAATCCGGTAAGCAGCACACTCAAAAACACCAAAATCAGTGATACATAGCTGGCGGTGTCAGCCTCATTCATATTCTGCGGCCCGGAAATCCATGCGCTTAAAAGCTGTCCTATGGTACAGATGATACCGCCGCAGATAAAAGCATTGATGCAGTTCTTTACGCAGCTGTGTGTGGGAGTAATCTCCTCCACATATGCGTTGTACTCTTCCTTACTCGGTTCCTTTTTCATAATAAATTCCTTTCTATACTATAATTTCAATACAAAAAAATACAGGATGCTGCCCACGCATTTTCCCGCTGCTGCTGCGGTCAGCACATATCCCATGCCGTGGCGGATTTTTGTTCTGCGGGAAACAATGGGGTACACATTTAAGGTCTCCTCTAACGCACCCACCAGACAGCCTGTATACATACCGCCCAAAAATGTAAAAACAGTTAATCCCCCATATCCAAGGTGCAGCGTGGGTTCAAAGAGGCTGCACAGGGTTCCAAGAAAGACGCCTGCAATAATAAGGCTCTCATAGAGATACATCACATTTGCCATACTGCCTGCGCCTTCTGTCTCCCTCCCGAACAGCCATGCGCCCATGCGTAAAACAACCGAGGGATAGGCAAAAAAACGCTCCTGTCTTGCCAGAGCCGGTAAAATACCAATCAGCGTTATAAACGCTACAAATGCCCCCGCAATGGAAATTCCAGCGACAAATGCAATCAGAATCAGCGCTGTATACCTAATCCACATCCCGCATCGTTCCCTTTCTTGCCGCATCCATCATGGCAGCCGTGTTAACCTCCTCCTCATATTCCCGCATCTGCACCTGCAGCGGCGTTGGCTCCTTATTCTTCCTGCCCACAATGCCATGGTTAAAAAACAGCAGCATGCCAAACAACAGTCCGATAGAATATGACACCATTCCCACAGAAAAATCTCCAGACTCCCTGCCGGTAAACATTTTATGGAGAGCCTGCAAAAGCTCCGTCATCCCTGTATCCGTGTTGTATGCCATAATAGAATATGCTGCGCCTAACAGGGCAATTAATGCCACCAGGATAAAATATAAGAGCTGCATAAGCCGTCCCTTTGGCGTCAGGCAGTTATAATAAACAATACAGGAGGTCTCTCCCAAAAGTTCAATTTCAATATCGGGATATTCTGTCTGAATAAGGGAAATGATATAGAGGACAGAAAATGTCATCCCCGCATTTTCCCTCTCAGAGAAAAAATATACCGGAATGGATTTAATCTTGTCCTGAATCCCTTTGTCACTGCAGTACACCCTGGCAACAGTGCCGACATATACAGCCGGCGTACTGATACATTCACTTTGTTTTACCCAAACATAGAGACTATCTGCCATATGTGCACTCCCGACAGGCACGGATTAAAATAGAATCGCCCCTGTCCCCGATATCCTTCTGGAACAAAAGCAGACACAGCCAAACTGCCATAATTAGCAATACGGCAATTACAATTGAAAATGTGTATCTTTTCACTGGTTGTCACACTCCTTTATCCATATATGGTATTATAAAGATAGTATGACGCTTCCATTAAAAAATATGCAAAGCTAACCCTCTAACTCCTGACGCATCCATTTCAGTATTCTTTTTTCTATCCGGGACACCTGCACCTGGGAAATTCCCAGAAGCTCACCGATTTGCGCCTGGGTTTTGTCCTCGTAATATCGGAGTTCAATAATTTTTTTCTCCTTTTCGGGCAGGCGGTTTAAAAGCTGCTCCACCGTCACATGTTGAACAATTTCATTGCTGGAATCCTCTTTGCTCTGAATTCTGTCAATCAACAGCAGTTCGTCCCCATTTGTTCTGGAAACCGTATTGTAAATGGACTCTACTTCCCTGGCAGACTCCATGGCAAATACAATCTCTTCTTTTTCCACCAACAGCGCCTCCGCAAGCTGTTCAATTCCTGGCTCCTCTCCTCGTTCTTTCAGCATATTGTCCTTCAACTGGTTAATTTTATAGGCAAGCTCCTTCATGGAGCGGGATACCTTAATATAGTTA
>CAMWOF010000234.1 GCA_947175805.1 uncultured Clostridiaceae bacterium | reverse complement strand
CGTCTTCTGTTTATTCCATATATATCACAGGTTTCCAACCAAAAAATTTTTTATAATTGCCAGCGCCTCTCTGATATAATCCGCAGGCACTAAATACCAAACTGTCTTTGCGGAAAATCCCTGGAGCTTCCGGTAACCCGCATGCCTGGCAATCCTGCCGGCGCGGTACATATGGTAACCGGTAGTCACCAGTACCACACTGTCATTTTCCGGATCAATATATGCTTTGGCAAACTCCAGATTCTCCTTGGTAGTGGTGGACTGATTCTCTACCAGCAGCCGCTCTGGCGGGATTCCCATATTTGTCATAGCATCATACATAGCCTGCCCCTCGGAGATATCCTCACCGATTCCCTGTCCACCTGTCAGCACCGCCTTTGCACCAGGGTGCTCCTTCAAATATTCTACTGCGGCATTCATTCGGTACTGCAGGCTCAGGGATGGTCTTGTCCCCTGCACCTTGCAGCCCAGCACTACCACATAATCCGCATCATCTTTGGTATGCTGTATACTTCCCGATAAAATCAAAGCCTCAAGAAAAACAAAAAAGCAAAGTCCAATACATATACAAATAATGACTGCCGCCTTTGTCCCCCGTGGCAAATTCCGCCAGAAAACGGAGTCAAAAAGCCTGCCCGCCAGAAAAAGGAGTACCGCAAGCGCCGCAAAAAAATAGTTAAAAATATTGGTAACACCGGTCTTAATCAGCAGTAAAATAAAATACAGCGCGCTGGCATCCGCCAGCAGATAAATCATAACAGACACTGCATTTTTAACTTTCATCTTCATATCCCCCGCGTTCGTTTGCTGATGCTTTCTCTATACGTTAATCTCGGCCACAAGCCCCAGCTCGCTCCGGTTCTCATTTAAAATCGGATTAATTACGCCGTAGAGAAATTCCTCCGTCTGCTCCGGCGCCCGGCCCACAAAATTCTTCGGCTCCAAAAGGGCCCGAATCTGTTCCTCTGTCATGTCAAAGGCGGGATCCGCAGCGATTCTCTCCACCAGGTCATTCTCTCTGCCATATTTTTTTACCTGTTCTCCGGCAGCCATGGAGTGCTTACGTATTTTCTCATGAAGCTCCTGCCGGTTCCCACCGCGCTTCACCGCATCCATCATGATATTCTCCGTTGCCATAAACGGTATCTCCCGCATGAAATGCTGATAAATAACCTTGTCATACACTACCATGCCGTCAACCACATTCAAATACAAATCCAAAATGCCATCCACCGCTAAAAATGCCTCTGGCACGGAAATCCGCTTGTTGGCAGAATCGTCCAGGGTTCTCTCAAACCACTGGGTTGCCGCCGTCATGGCAGGATTGATGGCATCCGCAATGACATAATTTGCCAGGGAAGCAATACGCTCGCTGCGCATCGGATTCCTCTTATATGCCATAGCGGAGGAGCCAATCTGATTCTCCTCAAAGGGCTCCTCCACCTCTTTTAAGTGCTGAAGCAGTCGAATGTCGTTTGAAAACTTATGGGCGCTCTGGGCAATGCCGGAGAGCACATTTAAGATTCTGGCATCCACCTTACGGGAATAGGTCTGCCCTGATACCGGATAGCAGCCCGAAAAGCCCATCTTAGAAGCAATCATGTCATCTAATTTTCTGATGGCGGCATGGTCGCCGTCAAACAGCTCCATAAAGCTCGCCTGCGTACCTGTGGTGCCCTTAGAGCCCAGAAGCTTCTGCTGGCTGAGCATATATTCCAAATCATCCAAATCCAACTTAAGCTCCATCAGCCACAGCGTCGCCCGTTTGCCCACCGTCGTCGGCTGCGCCGGCTGAAAATGGGTAAACGCCAACGTCGGCATATCCTTATACTGCAAGGCAAAATCTGCCAGCTTGGAAATAACATTCAAAAGCTTTTTACGGATTAGCTTCATTGCCTCGGTCATGACAATCACATCTGTATTATCACCCACATAACAGCTTGTAGCACCTAAATGAATGATGCCTGCTGCGTTCGGGCACTGCTTTCCATAGGCGTATACATGCGACATTACGTCATGCCTGACCTGCTTTTCCCGTTCTCTTGCCACATCATAATTGATGTCATCCATGTGTGCCTTCAATTCTTCTATCTGCTCGTTTGTGATAACCGGTTTCCCCTGCTCGCAAAGTCCTAACTCCTGCTCCGCCTCTGCCAGTGCAATCCATAGCCGCCGCCATGTCTTAAATTTCATATCCGGTGAAAAAATGTACTGCATTTCCCTGCTTGCATACCTCTCACAAAGAGGGCTTACATACTTATCATTACCCACGCCTTTTCTCCTCCATTCTTCTATATGCATTATAATTTATTTTTACATTTTTATTGATACCCTGCTGAAAATTACCGAGATGCCTTATGTCTGCTGCCGGTCCTTAGTGTCCTATCGTGCTCGCCCCTGATATCCTCATTAGGCGGTGCTATCGGATACTCCCCACTGAAGCAGGCATCACAGTACTGCCTGCCGCCTGTCAGCTCACGCAGCCTGGAAATCTCCAAAAAGCCTAAGGAATCCGCTCCGATAATCTCACAAATCTGCTCCGGGGAACGGTTATGGGCAATCAACTGGTCTTTATCCGGAATGTCCGTCCCGAAATAGCATGGATATAAAAAAGGCGGTGAGCTGATTCTCACATGTACCTCCTTCGCTCCTGCTTCCTTGAGCATACCCACAATTCTGTCAGCAGTGGTTCCCCGGACAATGGAATCGTCAATCATAATGACACGCTTGCCCTGCACAGCCTCCTTAAGCACATTCAGCTTCACCCTTACGCTGGATTCCCGCTGGCTCTGCTTTGGCTTAATAAAGGTTCTCCCCACATAACTGTTCTTCACAAATGCAGTACCGTAGGGAATTCCTGACTCCAGGGAATACCCCAGTGCCGCCGCGTTGCCGGACTCCGGCACACCCACTACAACATCCGCCTCCACAGGATGATCCTTTGCCAGGCATCTTCCGGCAATCAGCCTCGACTCATATACGTTCATCTCATCCAGTATGCTGTCGGGTCTTGCAAAATAAATATATTCAAACACGCATCTCGCATGCTTGTCCTGGCACATGGTCTGAATGGACTCTATCCCCTTCTCCTGAGAAATCACGACAATTTCCCCCGGCTCTACATCCCGCACAAAATCAGCGCCCACCGTATCTAAGGCACAGCTCTCACTGGCAAGAATATATGCGTTATCCCGCCTGCCGATGCACAGAGGGCGAAACCCAAACGGGTCTCTTGCGCCAATCAGCTTTCTCGGACTCATGACAATTAATGAATAGGAGCCTTTAATCTTGCGAAGCGCACTCAAAACCGCCTCCTCCACCGTAGAAGTATGTACCCTCTCTCTTGCGATATGATAGGCAATCACCTCGGTATCTATGGTTGTCTGGAAAATAGCGCCGCCATAGGAAAGCTCTCTCCGAAGTTCTGGGGCGTTGACCAGATTGCCATTGTGTGCCAAAGCCAATGTCCCCTTGATATAATTCAACACCAGCGGCTGTGCATTCTCTCTTGTGGATGCTCCCGCCGTAGAATATCTGACATGCCCCAGACCGATATTGCCCTTCAGCTTGTCCAGCATATCCGTATCAAATACTTCATTGACCAGCCCCATTCCCTTGTCAGACAATACCTGCGCCTTCGGAGCCTCAGTGTCTGACACTGCAATGCCACAGCTCTCCTGTCCCCGGTGCTGCAGCGCAAACAGTCCATAATAAATAGAAGCCGCCACATCATTGCCGTCAAAATCGTAAATACCAAATACACCACATTCATCATGCAGTTCATCGTCATCATACCCATAGTTCATCATAGTCTCTGTCCTCATATTGTGTACCTTCTTTGATATTTCACTTTACACTACCCTATGGTGCAAATCACCTCCCGGCAACTCACCTTTACCATTATGTCCTTTTTACACAAAACTGTCAATGAATTTAGCACACAATTTTGGTTAAAAAAATAAGGAATTCGAGAATGAAAAAACAGTAGTAAAGAAATTAATTATTTGATATAATAAGCTATATGCTTATTTACATAACCAAGGAGGGCATACGCATGGAAATAAATGAAAAGCGAAAGTACAAAAGGCTTCCAATTCATCTTTCTCTGGAAGTATCATCCATTTTTAAACAGGACAACGAACGAATCAGCGGTTTGGATGCCCAGATTGATGTCTTTGATATCTCCAAATTAGGCATCGGTTTTACAACTACCAGCGTGCTGCCGGTGGACTACTACTTCAATGCCACCATCGAATTTGAGACAGCAGAAAACAAGCTGCTCACGGTTGTTAAGATTTTATATTCTTTCCCAAATAATGATGGCACCTACCGTTACGGCTGCGAGTTCGTTGGTCTTGCGCCTATCTTCGACTATGTTTTCGATGATTATGAAAACGAGCTGAAGGAGCTCAATGCCATCGACAAGTAAAATACCTAGGGTACTGC
>CAMWOF010000233.1 GCA_947175805.1 uncultured Clostridiaceae bacterium | reverse complement strand
GGTTCCGTCTGCGCCCATATCGCAGTCTGGGACAACCACAACAAAAAAAGCGGATACCAGCTTTGTTCCCGGTGCAGTTTTTAACACCTGCAGGGAAGCGCGCAGTACATTTGCCGAGGAATTAATCGCCCCCGCCACCATGCCGTCCGCATCTCCTGCCTTTACCATAATACAGCCAAAATACAGCAAATTATTCAATAAAATAGATTTTGCTTCATCAAAGGTCATGCCCTTGCTCTTCCTGATATTTGCAAGAAGCTGCGCATATTCATCCAACTTCTCACAGCTAAAAGGGTCTACAAATGAGGCTCCGGTCAAATCAAGCCCATCTGCCACCTCTAAGATTTTCTGCTTATCCCCAACCAGAATCACATTGGCAATATCTTCCTTCAAAACCTTGTGTGCGGCGATAATTGTGCGGATATCTGTCGTCTCCGGCAGTACAATCGTCTTTTTGTCCGCCCGTGCCCGCGCTTTTACATGATCAATAAATCCCATTACAAGTCTTCTCCTTTGCCATTATTTTCGTAACCCGATATTATATTAATTATATGACTCCACGTCATCACCGTCAACCTTTACCTGACCTCTGCCGTGTTCCTTTGCATAATACATTGCCCAATCCGCATGCTTCAACAAGTCATATGGATTGTCCCGGATCTCCGGATATGCAGTCAGACCCACACTGACATTGATGCCGATGCGCTCGCCGCCGTACTCCACCACTGAATCTGCAATGATGGCATGCAGCTCATTAATGATTTTCTCCGCATCCTTAATTTGTACTCCCGGCAACACCGCTACAAATTCTTCTCCTCCATACCGGCAGACAAAGCCGTTATGCCGCTCAATATGCGTTTCCGTCAATGAGGCAACGGTCTTTATTACCTCGTCTCCCGCCAAATGTCCGTATGTATCGTTTACACGCTTAAATTTGTCAATGTCAAACAGTGCCACACACATCGGCGTTTTGTTGGAAAGCATCTGCTTTACCGTTTCCCCGTACAGTGTATTGAAATAGGTTCGGTTGTTAATACCTGTCAGCCCATCCTTCCTTGCCATATCCTGTGTCTGCAAATAGAGCTTACAGTTGTTGACAGCTACATTCAGCTGCGCAATCAGGGCATCATAAAAGGATAAATTCTCGTTGGTAAAGTTCTCGCTGGCGTTTCCCACCATAATAATGCCGTATACCCCGTTGTCTAGTTGTAACGGGCGCAGAATAATGGATTTTACTGTGCTGTCCCCTATAAAAGGATACTTATCCTTGGATAGTTCATTATCAATGATAGTATCCGCATATTTTACTTTGTACTGCCTGAAAATATCCGGCAAATCCCGGTTTAACCGTCTTTTTAACCCGGAATCCTCTGACTTTATAATACAATTTGCATGCTTGTTCAGATACACCATCTTATCAACATAAATTGCGCAAAAACAGATATCCTTTGTGCTGATAATACCCTCTGATATCGTATTGATAATCTTTGCAGCGTCAAAGGAGCCGGCAATAAATTTCGCAATCTCCGCCTGTACTGTAATTTCATCATTTGCATTTTTAATTCTTTGATTTGCCCGTTCTAAATCCAGCTTCTGGAGATTCAGCGCCGTATTCACGGTTTTGATGCGTTCCTGATACTCAAGAAGCTTCTGGTTTGTATCCTCCGCCTCGCTTAAAATAATGTTCTTTTCATTTAATTCTTTGTCATAGAGCTTAATAATGCGGCTCACAAATACCAGCAGCTTAATAATAATCAGATACAAAATGACTGCTGAAAACAGAACCCATACCCATCTGTAACCATGGCTCATGTTGCCCATTGCAACAACAAATATCACCAAGGGTATAAAGAGTATGACAAACCGCACTACATTGCTGTATGTATCAAACACATCCCCCAGCATAACAAACTCAATAATATATAAAATTAACAGGCCAAGCTGTGCAATAGTGGCATAAGGGTAATCAAACACCGCATATAGAGATACCAGCGCCAGCAAATACTGGATGAACCTCCATATACTCATCAGCATCTGCTTTTCCAGGCAGTTAAAATACACCAACAGCTCCTCAATGGCAGACACTGCAAAAATGATTCCCACAAAAACCACTGTTCTGCCTGCATGGAATTCTATCTCCATTGCATACAAAATCAAAAGATAAAATGCCAAAACCAAATACAACATTCTCTGAACAATGATTAAGTTTTTCTGTTCTTTAAAAAAGTTTTTACTATTCAATATGACATCCTTCTTTTCGTCTTTAAAAAAAATATTTTAACTGTGCTAAAATGCTCATCAATTTTTCCAATATATCTCCAGCACATCCCCATCCGCAATCGGACTGAAGTGCCCTGCCTCTTCCCCGTTAATGGTCATTACAAGAGCAGTACCCTTTACCTTTTTCAGGTCAAAAGGATATACGTCAAATATATCCACAAACACATAAGCGCCCTTCCCATTTAGTTCTACAGACTGCTTGTTTACCTGGACATGTATGTTCTTTATGTTCTGCCCTCGCTCCTCAAAGATTCTGGTAATCTCCAGGTTCTCCTCAGATAACTCCACGCCTTTAGGGATGTCCGGCGCCTTTTTCTCCTCATGTCTGACAGCCTCTGCCATCTCCTCCTCTGAGCTGACCTCCAAATCGGTAAACTCCGGTGTCTCAGACCAATGAACCTTAAAATTGTCATAAATCCTTGTATCCATGCCGGCTTCCTCGTTGTTCACAAGTATCTTCCCGACCACCGACACATCCATAAACTTTAGAAGCTCACTGACCGTATAATATGCGCTGATGGTGATATCATCTCCGTCCTGTACCTCATAAAACTCCGTCTGCACCTCACCATTTACGATAGCATAGCCAGGACAGACAACGGATGCATCATTTACAAGGAAAGTCATGCTCTTTTTTAATTCCGGCAGCGAGGATAACAGGAACGAAGCCGCCACCCCTTTTGTGGACTCCTGAATCTGAATCTGGTCGTTTGCCTGCACTCCGGTATTCATGCCCGCTTCTTTGCCGTTTACCATGATAACGGCAGCCTCTCCGTCATTTCCCCGGACAATGCGGCTTTTGCCGTTAATCTTAAAGGTAATGTCGTCCCCTCTCTGCGGGAATATCTTTTCATTCGGAATACCGTATGCCACAGCAGCGTCAAAAACCGTCAGTTTGTCGTTATCATAGAGCTTAATCCGCTCTCCGTTGACATTCACATAAATAAAATTATTTTTCTGCTCATAAAAATTCAGGCAGATTCCAATCGGCGTCACCAAAAGCGGGTCCTTTTTGACATCCTCCACCATAATCTCAATCTGCTGCATAACCTCACTGCCCCGAAGCGCCACCCGCTCCGCAGGAAGCTTTAAGTATTTTGCCAAAAGCCCGGTAAAGCCCGGCAGCTTGCCGCCACCGCCCACCACAAACAGGGCGTTAATGCTCTTTCCGCCATTTAGCTCTATAATCTTATCTGCAATGCTCTTTGTAATTTCAGTTACTACGCCTTGTACGGTAGACTGCACCTCCGCCGGCGTAATCTGGTGGGCGATTCCCATAATATCTTTGTATGTGTGGGACTTCTTCTTGCCAATCATCTTCATCTTTTCGGCCGTATTAAAGTCAACCAGATATTTCTTAACCAAGGCCTCCGTAATTTCATCACCGGCAGAAGGAATCATACCATAGGCAACAATACTGCCATCCTTTGTAATACATATATCCGAGGTGCCCGCCCCCACATCAAGAAGGCCAATGTTTAACAGCCTGTATTCCTGCGGTATCGCCACATTCATGGCGGCAATCGGCTCTAAGGTCAGATTCTCTACCTGAAGCCCTGCTAATTCAACAGAAGCGTATAAGCCGTCCACAACCTCCTCTGGAAGAAACGTCGCCAGCACATCAGCGCCGATTTTATTTGCCTTGTGCCCTTCCAGATTCATGATTTCAAAGCCATTCAGAAAATATTTTACCACCGTATAACCCACGCAGTAAAACTTTACGTCAGTGCCCTCCTCTGCCACAATCTGCTCATATGCCCGCTCCACGCCCAGCATCTCCAGGGAGTGGATATATTCCTGATTCACTATGGTATTGTCAGCATATTCATAATCGCCATGCCCCACAGCCGTCTTTAACACACGGCCGGCGGCCGCAATGCACACATCCTTTAGCTGCCTTCCATCAAGCTGTGCCTCCAGGCTGGCCTTAACCTCAACAATCTCCTCTCCCACCTTCTGGATATCATGAATCTGTCCGTCAATCATGGCACGGGTATCATGATATCTGGTAGCCTGGGCTATCACATAAAACCGATTATTCTCTTTGTATCCAACAGTGCCGACAATACTTCTGGTTCCGATATCCAGGCCGAACACAAGAGGTTCCGGGTATTTTACCAATGCTGACATTTAATTTCTCCTAATTTTTGTTAAACTCTTATAAAATTATAGCATATTCCATCTAATTC
>CAMWOF010000232.1 GCA_947175805.1 uncultured Clostridiaceae bacterium | reverse complement strand
ATCAGGATGGTCTGACCAAGGTGCTGGATATGGTGCCGGAGCTGATTGACAAGATTTCGGCTATCGTGGATAAGAACAAGTCAGAGGAGGCTGCTTCGGAGGATGCAGCAGTCAAGGATGCGATTGATAATATAGCAGACTAATTGTCAGGTGGAAACATATGGGGCGTGACAGCATATACTAATCATAAGAAATATTCGGATGTGTATAAAAATGTGCAGAGTGTTTGGATTTGCTTTGTTTTTTATTGCGTTGGGAATGATTCTTACCTATTTTTTAAGTGACTTTGGCACATTTTTTACAATTGTGCTGCTGCTGATTGCATCCTATGTATTATTTTGTAAATAGACGGATGAATTTATTGATAAAAAACGGACTGGGGATAAACATGCGTGAGTTTAGGAGAGGATTAGCGCGGGGGCTGGCGCAGATTTATGTGTTCTTTTACAAATACAAATTTATCTGCGCAGCATTTGTGCTGTTGCTTTTTCTTTTGGGTCCTGCCGCAATTCGTACATACCGGCACGAGATGAAGGTAAAGGCAGCAGGGGAGCTGATGTGGGAGAATATGGTATGCATGGAGCATGCCAGTGAGGATTACCTAGCAGACTGGCTGATTGTCATGGTTGATGCCGGGCACGGCGGGAAGGATCCGGGCGCTATTTATGGTGATATATATGAGAAGGATATTACGCTGTCTGTGGCAAATCTGATAGCTGCTCTTTTGGAACCGCACAAAATTAAAGTGATTATGACTAGAGATGAAGATGTATTTGTGGACAAGTATGACAGAGCATACATGGCAAATAAAGAAAAGGCAGATTTATTTATCAGCATCCATGTGAACGACTTGGCACAGACTTCCCATAGTGGTATTGAGACCTATTACGGTTTGGATAAGACGGATGGGCAGCAGTTTGCAGAGTACATACACAATGCGGTTTTAAAAAATACCCATGCGGTGGATCAGGGTACAAAAAGTGCGGGTTATGTTGTGGTGAAATATACGGTCATGCCGTCTGCGCTCTTAGAGATAGGTTATATGTCCAACCCGGAGGAGAGGGAGAAGCTGCAGTCTGCGGCATACCGGCAGATGCTGGCAGAAGGGATTGCAAACGGTATTATAGAATACGCAGAAGATGTCCTGGGAAAAACAGAGCCGAAGTAATATCCGGGCGTTAGTAAAGAAAAGGATTAAAAAGTTTTAGCATGGGAACAAAAAAGAAGAAATTAGAGACAGAGAATAGATTGGACGAAAATGTGGGGATATCTGAGAAACCGGAGGGGAAGCGTCCTTACAAAAGGCAGCTGGCATGGGATAAGCTGGACAACACGGCAAACCTGTTTCCTGTCATTGCTACGGAGCAGATGTCAAATGTTTACCGGATATCTGTATCCCTGACTGAGCCGGTGGACAGGGTTTTGCTGCAGGAGGCGATTGACCGCATATTGCCGCAGTTTCTTGTGTTTCGTATGCGCCTCAGGACAGGGGTATTCTGGTATTATTTTGAGGAAAATACCAAGCCTGCGCCACTTGTGAGGGAGGAGTACAGAAGTCCGGGTGCATATATAGATAAGAGCAGAAATAATCAGTATATGTTTCGAGTAACCTATTATAAATGCAGAATTAATCTGGAGGTATTCCATGCCCTGACTGACGGCAGCGGCGGAATGATGTTTTTTAAGGAGCTCATCTATCAATATCTGCGCCTGAAATATCCGGAGCTGTTAGAGGTGGAAAAGGATAAAATTTCTCCGGGTATTTTTTTGGATAAAGAGGACAGCTACATTAAAAATTTCAAAAAGGGGCATGCAAAGGTTTACCAGTCAAGGAGGGCTGTTTGCCTGAAGGGGGAGTGCTTTCCCAGGGAGCAGATGGGTGTTGTCCACGGTTATATGCCGGTTGATCAGTTAAAGGAAGTGAGCAAGCGGTATGGCGTTACCATTAACCAGTATCTGGTGGGCGTTTTTATTTACAGCATATATAAGGAATATTTAAACGGTCAGCCTTCCAGGGTGCCGATTAACTGCTGTGTGCCCGTAAATTTAAGACCTTACTATGATTCCCATACCATGAAGAATTTTTTTGCCATGGTTTCTGCCGTGTTTTTGCCAGAGAAGGAGGATTATACCTTAGAGGAAGTGCTCTCCATTGTGGCTGAGGATTTAAAACGGCAGGTGACACCGGAAAATTTAAACAATATCATGTCCTATAACGTGGCAAATGAAAAAAACTGGATTTTGCGGGCGGTGCCTCTGGCGGTGAAGCGGCTGGCAATCCGGTTTGTTTACGGAACTTCGGCAAAGGCTACTACGGCTACAGTGACTAATATCGGCAATATCGAGCTCAGGGAGCCGTACCGTAAATATGTGGAGCATTTTTATGCCACGCTGTCTATGTCTAAAGGACAGAACATGAAGGGGACAGTCTGCTCCTATAACGGGGTGCTGGTATTTACCTTCAGCTCAGTACTTAGGGATTTGTCTGTCCAGAAACGCTTTTTCCAGACCATCACAAAGGATGGTGTGGCAGCAGCGGTAGAAAGCAATGGGGTTTACTATGAATAAATGCAGAAATTGTAATGTAATCGTATACGATGAAACGGAAGTGTGCCCTTTTTGCCACAGTGTTCTGGATGAATTGGAGGAAGCAGAGCTTTCTGTATACGGGATGCTCGGCAGCCACGGCGCGCCTTACCCTGATATTGTAAAGCGGAACCGTATTCTAAATTTTGTCACCAGGCTGATTCTATTTTTGTTTATTCTGGCAGAATTAGGGCTTGTGATTATCAATTATTATGTGACACCGGAATTTTTGTGGTCCGGCATCAGCGGAATCGCTATGGTCTATACATATCTGTCCATGATATACTGGGTACACCATGATGCGGGATATGCAGCGAAAATCGGACTGCAGATTTGCCTCACCATCGGGCTGTTGGTGGGAATTGACTATTTTACCGGTATGACGGGCTGGTCTCTGCAGTGGGCAGTGCCGGGCGTGATTCTGTTCGGGGATGCCATTATATTTTTTCTGATGATGTTAAACAGGCATCAATGGTACAGCTACATGCTGCTTTTGCTGATGGTGGCAGTGTTCAGTGGTGTGATAATCGCTATATATTTTATGGGCAGGATAGAAAGCATTGTGCTTCCGGGTATCAGTGCGGCGGTGACGGGGTTTTATCTTTTGGGAACAATCATATTCGGCGACAGGGAATTCGCAAGGGAGATGAAGAGGAGATTTCATGTCTAGTAGAATGGAAAGACGCACTGAAAAAAACAGCATCCGGGGCAGGGCGGCCAGGCATGTGGTCAATCTTGCCAATCATATCCCTTTATATAGAGGAAATGCCATGGAGTTGCGGATGCGGCTGAGTGAGAGAGAACATATGTGGCAGTGCCCTGAGCATTTGGAGCTGCTTCATATCTCACGCCCAAATTACAGTATGGAGCTATTGCGGACGAGAGCGGAAGCGGCAGGGGAGGATGAAACAGAGGTTTTGCATGCCGATAGCACGGACAGCCGTAAGAAGAACGGCATTATTTTACAGCTTCACGGGGGTGGATATTATGGCAGGCTGAAAAATGTGTACAGGGACATGGCGGGGCTTTATCACGAGCTGAGTAACGGCTTTGATGTGCTTAGCATAGATTACCGTGTAGCGCCGGATGATCCGTTTCCAGCGGCTCTTTATGATGCGCTGGATGCATATCAATGGATATTGGATGAGGGCTATGGGACGGAGCGTCTGTTTGTGGCCGGGGATTCTGCCGGAGGAGGACTGGCGCTGGCGTTGACGATGTATTTAAGAGATCAGAAAATGGCGCTGCCGAGAGGGATTATTACTATGTCTGCCTGGACAGATTTGACAAAGAGCGGTGCCTCCTATCAGGAAAACTTTGATATTGATCCTGTATTTGGGAAGGGACAGGACTCTCTGGTATACCAGGATGGATATTACGGTGATGTGGATCCGGCGCATCCCTACATTTCGCCTGCCATGGGAGCATATCACGGGTTTCCGCCGATGCTGATGCAGGTGGGGGAATATGAGATGCTGTTAAGCGATACGCTGCGTGTATCGGAGAAGGCGAAGAAGGCCGGTGTGGCAGTCAGGGAGCATACATATCCGGGGATGTTTCATGTGTTTCAAATGGGGCTTCTTTTGTATCCGGAATCCAAGGAGGCATGGCAGGAGGCTGGCATATTTATCAGGCGGTTATCTAAACAGCCTAATAGAGTATCCAATATGTAAGGAGAAGAGAAAATGGAAGTTTTAAGCAACATAGTAACAGCAGTTGATGATTTTGTGTGGGGGCCTGTCATGCTGGCGCTTTTGGTTGGTACTGGTATTTTTCTGACCATAAGAACGAGGTTTTTGCCGTGGAGAAATCTAGGTTATGCAATTAAGAGCACACTCAGCAAGGAGGCGAGGACAAAGAGCCGTGGCACCGGGGATGTGTCTCCGTTTTCTGCCCTTACCACAGCACTGGCAGCCACCATTGGTACGGGAAATATTGTGGGGG
>CAMWOF010000231.1 GCA_947175805.1 uncultured Clostridiaceae bacterium | reverse complement strand
GCCGGCGTTTTCAGAGGTCCTAAACTTTCTTTTGTTATTTTGCACAATTGATATACAGAGAAATGTGAGTTTCGCAATTGCCTGTATTTAATCCTAGGCACTTGTATGATTCAACCTCTTTTACTGTCCGTTTTGATAAGCCAGCCGATTAATTTGGGTTGCAATATAACCTGCTCCATAGCCATTATCAATATTTACCACGGAAATTCCGTTCGCACAGGAATTAATCATGGTAAGCAGCGCCGACAGTCCATGCATACTGGCGCCATACCCCACGGAAGTGGGCACTGCAATTACCGGCTTATCCACCAGTCCGCCTATCACGCTGGCGAGCGCACCCTCCATGCCCGCAATGGCAATCACGCAATTTGCCGACTGCAGCGGCTCCAGTCTGGAAAGCAGCCTGTGAAGTCCACTGACCCCCACATCATAGATACGCTCTACCCGGCTGCCGAAATATTCTGCTGTCTGCGCCGCCTCCTCTGCCACGGGAATATCTGCCGTTCCTGCCGTGCACACCGCAATTCCTCCCTGCCTTATCTTATCCGGCTTTTCATATTTAAGGATGCGGGAAATCTCATCATACTGAATTTCCGGAATCACCTTTGCCACCAACGCATGCTGAGCCTTATCGGCACGGGTTCCGAATACTTCGCCCTCCGCTTCATACATTTTCAAAAAAATATCCTGCAAATATGCATCCGGCTTACCGCTGCAAAAAATTACCTCCGGGAATCCCGACCGCACCCGCCTGTGGGTATCCAGCTTGGCATATCCCAATTCTTCAAAGGGCGCCTTCCTGAAATAACTCTCTGCTTCCTCAATAGAGATTTCCCCTTTTTTCACCTGCTCCAGCATTGTTCTCGTATCCATCCTGTTCCTCCTCTGCCTTTTTCATATTCCTTCCACAGAACAAAAAGAAACCATAAAAGCATCTACCTTCTGGTAGTCCTGCCTTCATGGCTTCCTTTCCAACTCTATCTGTTCAGAACACACGAAAATATGTCCCTGCAAATCTTCACATCTGATACAGACCTTAATCACATGCCTGCTGTGTATCTGTTTTCATCATTTCTATCACTTCATCTACATATTCGGATATCTTTTTTTCCTGTACACCCACAATCTTCGTCTGACAACGGTTCATGGGAATCAAAATGATTCTGGCATCACTGTCCGTCACTGCCGCCGCCATCACCGGTGTAATCTCCCCGAGCATTGCGTTTGCCATCACAATACCCACCGGGCCCACAATTACATCCGCTCTTCTTGCATTATAAACCACCGCATTTTCTCCGGTAGCCCCGCTAATTTTTGCACCCTTCAGCATATTTGCAGTCGCCATGGAATTCGTTCCACAGGCTATGATGTTCGCATCCTGAAACTGCCCTGCTATCCGCTCAACCAGTAATCTGCCTACGCCGCCACCCTGACCGTCAATGATTAACACATTCATGCAAAGAATCCTCTTTCTTCTAAATTCTATTTCATTATAAACATTAGAGCATACTCTAAGTCAAGTATTTTTTCACTTCCCAGCCTTATAATTGTCTTTTAAGCAATTCTGTATTATAATTGGAGGCACTCAAATAAAAATATACAAAATGAAAGGGGTGTTTCCGTCTTGGAATGTACTATCAGGGAATGGGATATGAATGATGCCGCCAATCTGGCAGAAATGCTAAACAACAAAAATATTTTAAACAATTTGCGTGACGGACTGCCTTATCCGTATACAATAAAGGATGCCAAGGAATATATAACTGCAATGCTTGCGGAAGATAAAACAAAGACTTTTGCCTTTGCAATTACTGTCGATGACCGGGCTGTTGGCAGTATCGGTGTTTTCCGGTGTGACAATATTCATTTTAGGACTGCTGAAATGGGTTATTATATCGGCGAACCATATTGGGGAAACGGCATCATGACAAGTGCGGTAAAGCAGACCTGCAGCTATATATTTGGACACACGAACATTATCAGGATTTTTGCAGAGCCTTTTAGTTCCAATACCGCTTCTTGTCGTGTGCTTGAAAAAGCCGGATTTCAATTTGAGGGACTACTCCGAAACAATGCTGTCAAAAACTGTGAAATACTGGATATGAAAATGTATTCTATTTTAAACGAACAATACAGCTTACTGTAAAAAATTGAGGGCAACGGCAAAACGCCCTAAAAACTAGCTGTGCCCTGCCGGCAAGATAACCGTAAATATATTTTTCCCTTCTGTACTCTCCACTGTAATCACGCCATGGTGTCGTTTTACAATACTATCTGCAATGGACAGTCCCAGCCCGAAATGTCTTGTTCCCTCACTGTTACCTTCTGATTCCCTCGACTCATCCTGACGATAAAACCGTTCAAATATCTTTTCTTTTAGAGCCATGGGAATCTCGTCCCCCGAATTGGATACAACTAAATAGAGCTTCCTTCCCTTTGCATGTAATGAAACCATGACCTCTCCCCCGGACGGAGTGTAGCTCATGGCATTGTCCAGCAAAATAGATAACACTCTTTGCAGCTGTTCTCTGCTTCCATAACAGCAAAGCCCCTCTGCAATCTGAAAATCCATGGTAAGCTTATGTTCAAAAGCCACGCTTTCAAAGGGAAGTACCACCTCCATCATCATTTCAGACAGATTAAATTCCATAAAATCATCCTCACGCACAGCGGAATCCATGCGTACCAAGGTTAGCATTTCACCGATGAGATGACTCATTTTCTCCGTTTCATGCTTAATGTATACCAGCTGTTCATTATCTCCATATTCATTTTTTAACAGCTCCGCATTTGCCCCTATAATAGTAAGAGGGGTCTTTAACTCATGACTGGCATTGGATATAAATTCCTTCTCTATCTGCAGATGCCGCTCTGCCGGATGCATCAGCCACTTCGATAAAAGCACTGATATCGCAAATAAGATGACCATGCCAAATACAAATGCCACCACCGAGAAAATAATAAGATTTTTAGAATTCTCCACGGCAAAATCGTTATTCATAAACACAACAATATGGTTCTTCAACTTTCTACTATATTTTATGACATATACCAAAGATCCTATGTTCCCATCCACCAACTCTTTCCTTGATAATCTTCTGCTATATTTCATCACCTTTTCCTCGCTATAACTTCCCAAATAATTAGCAAGGATTTCCGGCTCACCATCCTTAGGCAGCTTTACCGCACAGTACTCCATATCTTCCAGCCTTCCGTCTGTAGGTTCCTCCAGACAAAATTCATCAAGACTCACTCTGGAAATCAACGAGCGAATCTGCCTCCTCTGCTGCCTCAGATTAGAACTATAATTAAATATATTTACACTGAGTAATACCGTCAGATAAATCGCTGCAAGCAAAATGGTAAACACTATAATCATGCGTTTTCTAAGCTTATTCATTCTTTAATCTCCTCATCCGAATCTAATCTGTAAAAAATATAACACAGCTTTCAATAAAAATTCAATCTTGATTATTTAGTTTAAAAAACAGTATGAGGGATATTAGGTCCTATACATCTACGACATTTGATGAGCGAGGTAATATATGAACCATTTAGGCGAATCAGACGCATTCTATCCCGAAAAGCCGCCCTTCCCCTTTTTACACATTAATACTACATGAAAGTTTCGGAAAAAATTTGTATGTGTCCGATATGATAAAAGAGGAACCTTCCAGTCAACAGGCGATTTCAATACCGCAGGGCTGCTTCTGTTCGACGGGGCGATGCTCAATGCAAAATGGGTTTGTCAAATTTTTACATATAAACATTGGCAGCCGGCATGTTACTGTGATAAAATAAAAACATGATAAACACATTTTACGACAGGAGAAAAACATATGAGCTCACTGGAAATTTTATCCAAAAAAACCCATCACCGCGTCCCTGTGTCCTGCATATCCTATATAGAAAGGCAGTCACAAAAAATTATTGTACATACTGACAACGAGGATTTCATCTGCTATCGCAAAAAGATGGATGAATTTGAGGAAGAACTGGCTCCGCGCGGTTTTTTGCGCATCAACCAGAGCCATCTGATATCATCCGCGCGGGTTGTTGCCTTTAGCAAAACCTTCCTTTCAATAAGCGGACGTTTCTTCCCCATCAGCCAAAAACGTCAGTCATATTGCTTCCAATATCTTGAAGCCCGGCACAAGGGCGGCATGATTACCTGCTATGGCGGTCCCTATTCGAGAAGCCACATATACATTATGCCAGAGCGGACAGTCCTGATTGGCCAGGACAGCGCCAGCGCAGATCTGGTGATAAATATGCGCAGAATCAGCCCACACCATTTAAGCATCTGCTATCATCCGAAGAATAAAACCTATACACTGATAGACTATTCTACCAGCGGCACCTTCATCGATGGGGATCAGATGGCCGCAAATACCCCTTACTCCGTTCAGCCCGGTTGCATGGTATGCCTGGGCAGAGCTTCTGCCCTCTATGAGCTGGGCCTTGCACCAGAGAAGAAACCGCAATGAATCAGGAAAGAGATATTGACATTGCGGCTTTGCGTAAAGAGCCA
>CAMWOF010000230.1 GCA_947175805.1 uncultured Clostridiaceae bacterium | reverse complement strand
GACCCAGGAGGATGCACAGACAATGGCATCACAGCCGCAGGTGCAGGAGGATGTGCAGATGGCAGCACAGCCAGACAGTCAGGCCGTTGGCAGCGCATACGGCTCTGAGCGGCTAAACCAAAACCACAGGATAGAAAATGTGAATCCTACCACATACAGAATATATCAGGAATCACCCACCAATCCGCCGGAGCCTGAGAAGAGGAAAAAGCGGGAAAAGAAAGCAGGTGCAGGCATGACTTGGCCGAAGACGGTGGCTGCGGCAGTGATTATTGGGCTGGTTGCAGGTTGTGCGTTTAAAGGGATTGACCTGGCAGTTGACCGTAGAAACAGCAATGGGCAGACAGCTCAGGAGCAGAAGCAGACAGTTGACAATGTGAAAAAAGCGTCTACGGTTTCTGAAAATGCAGTGACGATGTTGGATGTATCTGATATGGCAGCGAGTGTGATGCCGTCGATTGTATCTATCACAACCCAGTCCGTGGAGACGATACAGACATGGTTTAAGCAGTATCAGCAGGAGGTTTCCGGTTCGGGCTCCGGCATTATTATACAGCAGCACAATGATGACCTGTATATTTTGACCAATTACCATGTAATAGAAAATGCGGTGAATCTGACAGTGGGCTTCAGCGATGACACTATGGTGGAGGCAGCCGTGAAAGGCTATAATGCAGATGCCGATTTGGCAATCGTGGTTGTGGATATGAAGAAAATGAGCACTTCTACGGTAGATGCGATTAAGCTGGCCCCCCTTGGGGATTCCGATTTATTAGAAGTAGGAGAGCCTGCCATTGCCATTGGAAATGCCCTGGGTTACGGACAGTCCTTAACCGGAGGCTTTATTAGTGCTACAGAACGTGTGCTGGATGACAGCTCGCTTGCCTTGATTCAGACAGATGCTGCCATCAATCCGGGAAACAGCGGCGGCGCCCTGTTCAATGCAAGGGGCGAGGTTATCGGCGTTAACTCCAGTAAGCTGGTTGACAGCAAAGTGGAGGGTATGGGCTTTGCAATCCCGATTAATAAAGCTATGGAGCTGATGCAGGGGATTATTGACGGCACCAGCGGCAATGTGGAGAGCGGCTCCTCCAATAAGGGAGGTTATCCGAATCCGGAGTATGGATACGGCGGCGACAGTTTAGAGGATTTCTTTGAGAATTTTTTTGGCGGCGGCGATACACCGCAGCCGGGTGACGAAAACGGCAATGATGATGAGCAGACGCCGTATGTACAGCAGAGCAGTAACAAAGCTTTTTTAGGTATTGTGGGAAAAGGCGTGACAGAGGATTACAGTGAATATCTGAATATGCCGCAGGGCGTATATATTACCCAGGTGACCGAAAACTCACCTGCCCTGGAAGCGGGCCTAAAGGCCGGAGATATCATTATTGAGGTAGATGGAAGAACCATCAGTGAAATGCAGGAGCTGTCCTCCTATATCGGAGAAAAAAATCCGGGAGACAGTATCAGCATCACCTACCAGAGAAAAAATGACAACGGCATCTATGAGACAAAGACCACTACCGCAGTTTTAGCGGAGAATGAAAATATTCAATAAGTATGTGCAAAGAACCCCGGACACATTCCAGTGTTACGGGGTTTTTCATTTGCACAAGACTATCCGAGCGCGCCCGCGAACCCGAGCAGTCTCGCGAAGCGTGACGCTCGTGGTTGTTGACAGGAGAAAGGAGCTTGCTGCGGGGTGTTTGACTATTGGAAACAGATGAAAAATAGAGGTAAAAATAGATAAATATTTTGTTGACAATGGCTGTCGAATTTGATAACATCTTAGAAATACCTATAGACAACTTTTTTTTCAGAAGGCGGGCGAGAGATTATGGCTAAAATTATTGGAGAGGGAATTACTTTTGATGATGTGCTGCTGGTTCCGGCATACTCAGAGGTCATTCCAAATGATGTCGATTTAGGGACCCAGTTGACAAAGACAATTAAGCTGAACATTCCTTTGATGAGCTCAGGTATGGATACGGTTACGGAGCACCGCATGGCGATTGCCATGGCAAGGCAGGGTGGTATCGGAGTGATTCATAAGAATATGTCGATTCAGCAGCAGGCAGAGGAGGTAGACAAGGTAAAACGTTCCGAAAACGGCGTTATTACAGATCCCTTTTCATTGTCTCCGCAGCATACCTTGGGGGATGCGGACAAGCTGATGGGGAAGTTTCGTATTTCCGGTGTGCCGATTACAGAAGACGGAAAGCTGGTCGGTATCATTACAAACCGGGACTTGAAGTTCGAGACGGATTACACGAAGAAGATTAAGGATGCCATGACATCAGAAAACCTGGTGACTGCCAGAGAGGGCATTACCTTAGACGAAGCCAAGGTGATTTTAGGGAAAGCACGAAAAGAGAAGCTGCCAATTGTAGATGCTGACTATAATCTCAAGGGTCTGATTACTATCAAGGATATTGAGAAGCAGATTCGCTATCCACATGCGGCAAAGGATTCCCAGGGGCGGCTGCTCTGTGCGGCTGCGGTGGGTGTGACTCCGGATATTCTCATGCGGGTAGATGAGTTGGTGGCTGCTAAGGTGGACGCGATTGTGATTGATACCGCCCACGGACATTCTGCAAATGTACTTAAGACCTTTAAGCTTGTAAAGGATAAATATCCTGATCTTCCAGTGATTGCCGGTAATGTGGCAACGAATGCAGGTGCCAAGGCTATGATTGACATGGGTGTGGATGCGGTGAAGATTGGTATTGGCCCAGGCTCTATCTGTACCACCCGTGTGGTGGCAGGTATCGGTGTGCCGCAGATTACGGCGATTATGGAAGCCTATGCAGCGGCAAAAGAAGCGGGAATTCCAGTGATTGCCGATGGCGGCATCAAATATTCAGGTGATATAACCAAGGCATTGGCTGCCGGTGCAAATGTCTGTATGATGGGAAGTCTGTTAGCGGGTACGGATGAGGCCCCGGGTGATTTTGAGTTATATCAGGGACGTAAGTTTAAGGTGTACCGCGGCATGGGTTCTATCGCCGCCATGGAGAACGGAAGCAAGGATCGGTATTTCCAGGAAAATGCGAAGAAGCTGGTGCCGGAGGGCGTAGAAGGTCGTGTGGCATACAAGGGCAGTTTAGAGGATACAGTATTCCAGTTGATTGGCGGTATCCGTTCCGGTATGGGATATTGCGGCGCAAAAAATATAGAGGAGCTTCATGAAAAAGCGGAGTTTGTAAAGATAACGCCGGCGGCACTGAAGGAGTCCCATCCGCATGATATTCAGATTACAAAGGAAGCACCGAATTACAGCGTGATGTAGGCTGTCCGACAGCAGTGAATAACAATTGTATATTTGTATTGGGGAGCAGTGCTTTCCTGATAAAGATAAAAAAGGATATGGCGTATCTGCGCCATATCTTTTTTTTGGGGAGGCAAAGTCTGAATTTATCCTTAAATTGTTGAGAATTGTTGAGATGAATTGTGGATAAATATTGTATGGTATGGTATAATACGAATGTTTATTGCAATTGCTTGGCTGCAAAATAATGAAACCGGAACAATTGCTATGGGTATGATAATGAAGATTGGAGTAGAGCATGCAGGCTTCTAGTAAGATTGTTTTGAGAAAGATTTGTCTGGCATTATTTGCGGGTTATGTTTTGGTATTAGCCTATTTCTTATTTTTCAGTGACGGATACGGAAGGACAACAGTATATGAGGAATACCGATACAATCTCATTCCCTTTCAGGAGATAAAAAGATTTTATATTTACAGCGCAAATGTGGGAATGATTGCCACCATAACCAATATTGGAGGTAATATTTTGGCGTTTATGCCCTTTGGCGCATTGATCAGGTGGGTGCGCAACAAAAAGACCAGTATTGTTGTTGCGACAGGTTACACATTTCTGTTTAGTCTTGCCATTGAGCTGGTACAGCTTGTAACCCGGGTAGGTGTGTTTGATGTGGATGATTTGATTCTAAATACTCTGGGTGGTGTGTTTGGCTTTTTGGTCTATATGGCTTTGGCTGTTCTTGACAAGCGGGTGCACAACAAGCTTCATGCCCCGGGAAACGGCGAGGGTCAGGGGTTAGCCTAAGATAGATTCAGGCGAAAACATTAGAGTCCGGCATCTGCCGGAGATAGCATTGGGAGGATAGAGGCGGCATGAGAAGCAGGAGAACACATAAATATGGCACCAGTCAGTATTCGGCAGACGGGGTACTTAGTCTGATTATGGGGATACTGGCATGGGCTCTTTTTTTCGTAGTGGTAATGCAGTCTTTAATAACGGCGGGCACGGCATCTGTATTATATGGATACATATTTATTGTATCTGTCGTGTTTGCGTTATGGGGAGCGGTATTTTCTTTTATTGCATGGAGAGCTGAAGAGGGAAATCTGGCGGTGAAGCGGTTTATGATATTGTTCAATCTTGTGCTTTTGGTGTTGGAGGCTGCTTTGATTATATTGAATTTTAAGTAAGCGGAAATATGGCTCTGCGATAATTGCGAAACTCGTATTTATACATTGATGTATTGTGCAATTATGACAGTTTAATGCAGG
>CAMWOF010000229.1 GCA_947175805.1 uncultured Clostridiaceae bacterium | reverse complement strand
GTCTGCATCATACAATACAGCTCTTTACATGTAAAAAACCGTATGCACCGAATGAAATAGTGTCACGCAGTAACGGGCGCTCCCGTCCCCAGCTCACAAATGTGCTCACCGAGGCAGCTCCAAGACCATCTTCAACCAGCTAGCAATATCCGCTCTCAGCAACGAGAAACCTTCATAGCTCCCCTCAACGGACTCTCTGTGATTGCATCCCTGACCTACTCTTCTCTTCTTTGCTTTTTTGATTATGATATTAAAAATCTATCAAAAGTATAAAACAAACGCCCTGTTCTTGTCAAGGAAACAGGGCGAAAAAGAGTTCGTCATTATTTACAAAGTTTTTTGTTTATTCCATCCCATCTTCAAATTCTTCTGAATCAAATGCTTCCTCCGGCATATCATCATATTCCTCTTCCGGCATCTCGTCCGTATCGTATACCTGCCCCCGCAGATGGAATTCATCTACTGTCTCCTTCAAGGCACTGGCACAATTAATCAGCTCATCACTAATCGCCGCATTCTCCTGGGATGCTGCTGCATTAGAATCAATGATAGACACAATATTTCTTATGCTGTCCTCAATTTTAGCAATGGCATCTCCCTGGTTACGGACAAACTGTGTAATCTCCAGAATATCATCCTTTGACTTCATGGAGTTGGCAATACCGGTCTGTAAGGTGTTGGATGTACCGTACGCCAGACGCTTGCCCTGCTGCACCGCCTTACTGGAATCATCAATCAACTGTGCAATCGTATCTGAGGAAGCCGCAGAAGCTGTCGCCAGCTTGCTAATCTCGTCTGCCACCACCGCAAAGCCGCGTCCTGCCTCCCCGGCCCTGGCCGCTTCGATAGAAGCATTCAGCGACAATAGATTCGTCTGCTCTGATATATCATTAATCGTAGTAATAATCGCACCAATCTGTCTTGAGGTCTCCTCTATGGTATCCATAGCGGCAAGCAGCTCCTTCATCTGCTCATTTCCCTCTGCTAACTGGTTGTTCGTAAGCTCTGATACCTCGCTTGCCTTTTCTGCATTTTTCGTAATATGTTCGCTCTGCTCTGCCAGAACCTTGATATTGTCTGCCAGCCCGGATACGACCATGCTCTGCTCCGTGGCGCCGTTCGCCACCTGTAAGGTACTCTCCTGCATCTGCCCGGAATAGTTAACTACAATCTCCGACTGTTCATTAACCATGCCAAAAGCGCCATTTAACTTATCTAGAATCGTCTCCAGGGAGTTCTTAATAGCTACAAATGCACCCTGATATTCCGCCTCAACGCCGACACACAAATCATTTGCAGAAATTCTGTTCACCACATGGGAAATATCGCTGATAATCACCTTCAGCTTCTCCACCGTCTCATTCATGGAAACCGTCAGCATGGCAATCTCCTCGGCAATCGGCTCCTCGTCAAATACCACGTCCAGATTACCTTCTGAAATCTGAACTGCCTTCTCACCAATGGAAGCAAGCGGTACAAACCACCGATTGAGTGCCCGGGCACAGTATTTCCCCACCAGATATGATGCTCCCACGGCAAAGATAACACTTACAATAATAATCAGTATAAATGTGCCGTAGGAATCTACTGCAGGCTCGGCATAAATGACTTGCCACTGTGCGCTTCCGATAGTTCTTGCCATCAGGAACTTGCAGCCGCCGTCCCGCATTTCGAACATCGTCTTACGCTCTAAATCCGTACCCACAACCTTCTTATATTTCCCTCCGTCCGCATCCTGGATATTCACAGACTTATCTGCGGATAATGCAAGCTCACTGTCCGGATGGGTCAATATTGTACCCGCCTTTGTTACCAAAAACGCATATCTTTTTTTGTTGTTGTCTGCGGATACAATGCTTACAATATCGTCTGGGTACAAGTCAATCGCCACAACTCCGCGGATATTGCCGTCTTCATCCATTACACGCTGGCACATCGTGACACAAAGCAGACCTGACTGCTTATCCACATAAGGCTCCGAGGTATAAACGCCCTCTGTCCCGGCAGCGCCCGTGTACCAGTCTCTTGCCGTAAAATCCATCGGCTCGTCCGGCTGCCAGCCACCGCTCATAATCAACTTATTATCTGCATATACTATGTAGGCCGCAGAAATATTTTTATTTTCCGCAACCACCGAATCCATATAGGACAGAACATCTGAATCCTCCGTGACGACATCATTAGAAATCGTCCCCGCCATCATCTGGGCAACGGATTCTTTCTCCAACAATGCCTCATTAATCCGGCCCGCATAATCAAGTACATTTGCACGAAGCTCATAATTACTGAGTTTCGTTGATAAAAATCCCGTTAAAACCACCGTGACTAAGGCAACCACTATCACTACAATACGGACAATCTTCGCCAATATATATCCGATACGCTGTGCGTAATTTCCCTGCATAGTTTACCCTCCCTTTCATCCTATCACCAGCCAAAGGCTGATGGGCTGACACGCACCCTACACAGTGAAGCGAGCTTAGTGCATGCTGTCTTTAAAATGCCTATACCTTAAGTGCTGATACTTATTAAAAATATTACTGAATTTCTCCTCATTTGTCAATGATTATTATGGTCTTGTACTATCCCCTTCCTTGCCTCCTTTTTCAGCAGCCACTTGTCAAACTCAATCTTCAAAAATCCCGCCACCGGCACTGCCAGTAACATCCCCAGAAATCCTCCGATGGAACTGGCAATAATCAGGGAAATAATTACCAGCAGCGGATGGATATTAATGCTCTCACTCAAAAGCTTCGGCCCAATCAGATTGCCGTCCAATGTCTGGATAATCACAAGAATAATGAGAGCGATAATCATTTTTTTAATCTCGCCGTTGACCAGGCACACCACAATGGTAAGCCCGTATGCCACAATCGGACCGCAGTATGGAATCAGGTTAAAAAAGCCCGCAAAAAAGCCAATCAAAACAGAGAACTTCACGCCCACAATGGACAGCGACAAGCCGATTAAGACCATCATCACAATAACGTCCATACCCTGCCCCCTGATATAACCGGAAAAGGCCGTGTCTAAATCGCCCAGCAGCTCCCTGATTTTGTCATTGGTTCTGTCTTTAAAGCACGCCCTTGTCACCCGGTCGAGCGTCCCTGCCACCACCTTGCCGTCCAACATAAAATATACGCCGATGATAAGGCTGAACACCGTAGTGGTAATAAAATCAGATGCATTGTTAAAGCCGCTTAATATACCGCTCAAAAAACCTGTCACGGAGGACACAACCTGCTTTGACGCATTTTGCACATACTCTGTCAGCTCCGCCGACTGTATATTCAAATCATTTAACTCCAAAAGAAGCTTCTGATAGAAAGCATTTAAGTTGTCCACAAAGCTCTGCAGCACCAGTGTCATATCGGAGAAATTTGCTACCTTCAACTGGTCCGTCACGCTAAAGACCACCGCAGAAACCACCGCCGTCAGGCAGAGCAGCACCAGTAACAATGTCACCAGTACCGCCGGGCCCCGCTTTCCCTTAAACCAACGCTGAAACATTTTTATCAGCGGATTAAATAGATAGGCTATGACAAACCCGGCAAACACCGGCGTTAAAACCTCAAGCGTCCACTGAATCCGACTCCAGATGCTTCCCGCTATGCCGGGAATGTTATCTACAATCTTCTCAAGTCCCATCAGTATAAAAGCCACCACCACTACATATGCGGATATCTTCATATACTTTCTGTCCAGCTTCCATTTCATGACACATTCTCCTCATAATCACATTTTTAGCCAGGCAATAGTAAAGCATCTAAATCAGTATCGTTTCCCATAGATTAGTTTCTTAATCTGTTTCGTTGCCCGGTCAGGATACAGGCTGCCGTCAAATTTATGGCAGTTATTATTTTTTACAGAATAGCTGAGAATCTGGCTGTCTGTCAACAGACAAAAATATGCCTGGTTCTTCCGGGGCGTCGTGTCATAGTGATACCACCCGCCCTTCACATACACCAGATTCCAAAAATGCTTGCTGGAGCCGCCGTCTATCTTCTTTATCATAATATTTGGAATCCCTGCCCTGGTCAGCAAAATCCTGGCAGCCGCATAGTAGGTGTAGCAGTCCCCAGACTGGTATCTCAGCCCGTAATCCGCCGATTTTGTCCAGCTTGTCTTATCGGAATGATCTACATAACTATAATTCTTTCTGATATATTTGTAGATTGCCTCCGCCTTCTCTGTGTCAGACCAGGAATTTTTAATAATGCCAGAAAGAACCTTTTTTGCCATGCTGTCTAACTCCGTCTCGGGCAGGCGCACATTTACTTTAGCATAAGTCTTTGCCTGATTCCCCGCCGCATCCTCAGCGGTAAAATAAACCTTATAGACGCCCTCCTTTGCCCAGTCCACCCGGCTGTCATCCACGGCAAATTCACAGGCGGCATCCCGGTCGTCTTCCACAGACACATACTTCGTGTAATCAAAGGCTTCCCCTGCATATACCGTCATAAACACCTGGTCTTTTTTAAAGCTGTCTTTGCCGACAAGACCAGAAAATACCGGCGCCTTTGTATCCTCCGTGCCGTACTTATACGTATATTTACCGGAGCTTATATTCTTTATCTGCAAACCGTCACCAGCATAAACC
>CAMWOF010000228.1 GCA_947175805.1 uncultured Clostridiaceae bacterium | reverse complement strand
GGGGGGAAGAAACCGGGGAACAATTGATGAACAGCATGAATGCCGACATCTATTCGTTTGCGGAAATCAGCAGGGCTTATGGAATTAAGGCTGATATTATGTTTGCGTTCCAGGGCGATAACTTCGTATTTGATGAGATTGCCGGGGAGAAAGCCGTTAGTGAGGAGCTTTCTTTAGACACTGCGAAAGCTCCGGTGTCGGTAGACGTAATGGTCAATGAAGATGAGATTTGTTATCAGGTGGAATACCGCAGTGATATGTATGAGGAGCGTACGATTGCCGGACTGGTTGACAGTCTCATGGCGGTAGTTCGGGAATTCCTGAATAAGAAGCAGTTAAAGGAAGTCTGCATGGTAAGTCAAAGTGCACGTCGTGAACTGGACAGCTACAATGAGACGGATCATGAGGTGGAGCAGACCACGGCAAATGTATTGTTTGAGCGGCAGGCTGCGCTTTATCCTGATAAGACGGCGGTAATTGCCTGCGGCAAGAGCCTTACCTTCCGTGAACTGAATGAGAATGCAAATAAGATTGCGAACCATTTAATTGAAATGGGATTATCCGTCGAGCAGATGGTAGGCGTGATGATGCCGAGAACCGTGGATGTCTACGCGGCAAGGCAGGGAATCATGAAGGCGGGCGGTGCATTCCTGCCTATAGACCCTGAATATCCGGATGAGCGTATCAGCTATATTCTGGAAGATTCCAGGGCGGGATTTGTGCTGATGCCTAGGGAGATTGCCAAAGAGCGGAAGCGGCTGATTGAAAATATGTCTGCCAAAGTGTTGATTTTGGAGGAACTTTTAGGGGATGACGGCAATACCGCAAATCCTAGGGTGGAAATCCGCCCGGAGAACCTGTGCTACTGTATTTATACTTCCGGTTCTACCGGAAAGCCTAAGGGTGTAATGATTGAGCATCGGAATCTGGTAAATTATGTGGATGATAACCCCTATAATGTAGAGGCGCAGTCTTATATATACAACGCCACGGTATCGTTGGCATTTGCGGCTATTACATTTGACGTTTCCATTTTGGAGGAATGTATTCCGCTGTACCACGGTATTACCGTCTGCATGGCAAACGAAGAGGAAATTCACAATCCGCTTGCTCTTTCCAAGCTGATTCTGGAAAATGGCGTGGATATGATGACCTGTACACCGTCATTTTTGATAAATATTATTGACATGCCAGAGATGAAGAAGGCATTGTCTCAGATTAAGGTCTTTAATGTGGGTGCGGAGGCATTTCCTGAGGCGCTTTACAGCAAAATTAAGGCTCTGGGAACCAATGCCATTACCTATAATGGCTATGGACCAACCGAGACGACGATTGGCTGTGCTTTCGATCAGGTGACCGGAGATAAGATTACAATCGGAAAACCGATGGCAAACATCAAGATGGTAATGATTGATAAGTACCGCAATCTGCTTCCCGCAGGTGTGCCGGGAGAGCTGCTGATTATCGGAAACAGCGTCGGCAGGGGATATGTGGGCAAGCCGGAAATGACAGCTGACAAATTTATCCAATTTGAGGGCATGAATGCTTACTGCAGCGGTGATTTGGCGAAATGGAACCACCATGGCAAGATTGAATTTATGGGCCGCATGGATAATCAGGTGAAACTGCGCGGGCTTCGCGTGGAGCTGGATGAGATTGAAAATGTCATGAATCAATATCCTACGGTTAAATCCAGCGTGGTGCTTGTGAAAGAAAAAGATTCCAATCAATTTTTGTGTGGATATTTTGTGGCTGAGAGCCAGGTGGAAAAACAGAAGCTGACCTGCTTTATGCAGAAATATTTAACGCCGTATATGGTGCCGAGTGTGCTTATGCAGCTTCCTGAGCTGCCGCTTACCAATAACGGCAAGGTTAATAAGCGTGCCCTGCCGGAACCGGAGTATACGGCGGAGAATAAAAATTATGTAAAGCCGCGTACAGACTTACAGCGTAAGTTATGCGAAATCTTTGAGATGGCCCTTGGTGTGGAGCAGATTGGCATCGAGGATGATTTCTTTGAAAACGGCGGTACGTCCCTGTCGGCGTCCAAGGTGGCAATGAAGTGCATGAGCGCGGGCATTCAGGTGGCGTATGCCGACTTGTTCGAATATAAAACACCTCTGGAATTGGAACGCCATATCCAGGGGCTGCAGGGCGAGAGCATGGATGCAGGAGATGATGCAAAGGATAGTGAAGGTAAGAGCGCTTTAGAACAGGTATTAAGCCGCAATGTGACAGCGCATGTAGATGAGATTGCTCCATCCGCACTCGGCAATGTCCTGCTCACAGGAGCAAATGGATTCCTGGGAGCACACATCTTAAAGAACATGATAGACAATGAGGACAATGTGATATACTGCCTGATGCGCAAGGGGAAAGCTTCCTCCTTGGAGAAACGGTTAAAGAGTATGCTGGTGTATTATTTCAGCAATACCTATGAGGAATTATTCGGCAATCGTATTCAATTAATTGAAGGCGATATCACAGACGCTGCCATGGTAGAAAGTCTGGAACAATACGACTTTGCCCGGATCATTAACTGTGCGGCATGCGTCAAGCATTTCTCTGCGGATGATACCTTGGAGCAGGTGAATTACCAGGGCGTTTTGAATTTGATTCATTTGTGTGAAAAGACCGGACGAGAGCTGATTCAGATTTCCACGGTGAGCATAGCAGGAGAGAATGTGGGAGGTAAATTCCCGCAGGAGAAGAAACTGCATGAGAATGAGCTTTACTTTGGACAGAGCCTTTCCAACAAATACATTGACACCAAATTCCGTGCAGAAAAGGCTGTCTTAGAGGCGGCTGCACAGGGAATGAAGGGAAAGGTCATCCGGGTAGGTAACCTGATGAGCCGTGTCAGTGACGGTGAATTCCAGATTAACTCGGTGACAAACGGATTTATGCGCACCCTGCGCGGCTATGTGGCACTCGGCAGATTCCCGATGTCCATGTTGGATTTACCAACGGAATTTTCACCGATTGATTCCACTGCGGAGGCTATTGTCAAATTATCTGCGGTTCAAGGTGGATTTACGGTGTTCCATGCTTATAGCAGCTATTTAATCCAGATGGCGGATGTGATAGACCAGATGAATGCGTCAGGTATTCCTGTGGAGACGGTCAATGATGAGGAATTCAGTCAGTCACTTCTTGCGGCTTTGGAGGATGAAGAGAAAAACGATCTGATTTCCGGACTGATTGCCTATGCATCCAGTGACGCGGATAACAGTTCTGCCTACATTGATGCAGATAACAGCTTTACTACCAAAGCGCTGTATCGTCTTGGATTTAAGTGGCCGATGCCGGACAGCGTATACCTGAAAAATGCTCTGACAGCTCTGAAAACATTGGGATTCTTTGATGGCAGATTATAGGACGAAAGTTATGTCAGATTCTATCGGGAGGTTACATATGGAAAGAAATGCATTTTTAATTAATAAAAAAATCCACCAGTATATCCTGCCGGGGGTGTTAATGACAGTCGCCATGCAGCTTGGAAATGTGGTGGATGGTATGATTGTCGGTAACCTTCTGGGACCGGATGCCATGGCTGCAATTGAGATTTCCATGCCTGTACTTTTGATTCTGCAGATGGCGGCGTTGATGCTTGCCATGGGAGGGGCGGCGGAAGCGGCAGTGTTATTGGGAAAACGAAATACTAAAGAAGCCGGCGGGGTGTTTACTGCCTCGCTGGCTGCCGGTCTTACAGTGTCTTTGTGTTTTGCCGTATTTACTCCGATACTGCCGGGGCCTCTGGCGATGGCGCTCTCCGGCAACGAAACGCTGGCGTCTCTTGCTAAGCCTTATATTATGGTGAATTTTGGCGGAATTCCAATCCTGACCCTTGCCATCATATTTTGTTACTTCATGAATGCAGATAACCATCCACAGTTAGGCAGCGCACTGTTTATCATTGCCAATGTGGTGAATCTGGCTCTTGATTTTGTGTTTATCAAGGGGCTTCATATGGGGATGGGCGGCAGCGCTCTTGCTACAATCATCGGTTATCTGGCGGGAATGGTGACGGTGGTTTTCTATTTGCGTTCCAAGTATAGGATGCTGAGTCTGCAGAAACTGGACAAAAACATATTAAAATATGCGGGTCTGGCAGCAAAAGCAGGAATACCCAGCGCAGCATTTACATTGATGTCTGCATTGAAATCTGTGATTATCAATTCGGCGATTGTGCGCATTTTGGGAAACGACCCTATGGCAGTTTATTCTGTCTGCGCAAATGCCGTACTGATTGCAGAGCTGTGTGTAGGCGGCATTATCGGATTAATACAGAATATCGCAGGTATTCTGTATGGGGAGCGCGATTACTACGGAATACGTACGCTTTGCAAGAGAGTCCTGACATACAGCTATGCTGCCATAGCCGTACTGCTGCTGATTTTCCTTGCCGTTCCCCAAGTGATTGCAGGATTGTTCGGTATAACAGAAGGGGATATGCTTGTGCTCTGTGAGACGGCGCTGCGTATTTTTGCCTGCAGTTTTCCGTTTTACGTATACAATAAGTTCCTGATGTCATACTACCAGACAATTGTGCAGCCGGGACTGTCGACGGTAGTGACTGTATTGCAGGGTTTTGTGGTGATTGTGCCGCGCAC
>CAMWOF010000227.1 GCA_947175805.1 uncultured Clostridiaceae bacterium | reverse complement strand
GCCGGCGTTTTCAGAGGTCCTAAACTTTCTTTTGTTATTTTGCACAATTGATATATAGAGAAATGTGAGTTTCGCAAATGCTTGTATAAATTACCTAAAATATACCACATAGACGGTGGCAGGACAAGTAAAATGTACCGCTTTGCCCTTTTGTACGAAATGCCGTCGCTGCATAGAAGGCATAGCGAAACGCCACAAATTTAGGTTGCGAAAATGAAACGGTAGTACTATAATATGGTCGTTCATTTAATTTGCTAACTATGGAATTTCAAAATATATAATTTCAAATATAGAATGAGGTTTGGATATGTTATTTGTATCATATGAATTTATCGGCTTTATGCTGCTGTGCTTTGTGCTTTATTATCTGGTTCCGAAGCGGTTTCAATGGGTGTTTCTGCTTCTGGCGAGTTATATATTCTATTTTATTGCGGGTCCGCTCTATCCGGTTTTTATTTTGGTTACGACAGCGACTACCTATGTGATTGCCAGACGTCTGGATTTGCTGAATGAGGTGCAGGAGGCATATCTGGCGGAGCACAGAGAGCTTGATAGGGAGGCTAAGAAATGCTATAAGGGCGTCATGGCGAAGAAGCGCAGACGTTATATGCTCCTATGTCTGTTTCTCAACTTGGGAATTTTGGCGGTGATAAAGTACACGAACTTTGCAATAGATAATGTCAATGCTGTCTTGTCCCTGGCAGGGGCGGATGGGGAGCTTGATTATGTGGACTGGCTTTTGCCCATGGGAATTTCCTTTTACACCTTTCAGTCGGTGGGATACTTGCTGGATGTATATTGGAATAAAACAAAGGCACAGAAAAATTTCTTCCGGTTTGCACTGTTCATATCCTTTTTCCCACAGCTCGTGCAGGGGCCTATCAGCCGGTATGATGCGCTGGCGCCGACCTTATTTGCAGAGCATAAATTTGACTGGAACCGGGTAAAGCTGGGGCTTGAGCGCATTGCCTGGGGTTATTTTAAGAAAATGGTCGTGGCGGACAGGATTTTAATTGCGGTGCAGTATATTATTGAGGATGCGGAATACTATTCTGGCGCATGGGTGCTTGTGGGCATGGTGTTTTATGCTATTGAGCTGTATGCGGATTTCACCGGCGGCATTGATATCACCATCGGTATTGCCCAGGTGTTTGGCATAAAACTTGCAGAGAATTTTGAACGTCCATACTTTTCAAAGAATATTACAGAGTACTGGAGAAGATGGCATATTACCATGGGGACGTGGTTTAGGGATTATGTTTTTTATCCGATGAGTATCAGCCGGATGATGCGCAAGCTGACAACCTTTGTCAAGGATAAGTTTGGAAAAGGCGCAGCAAAGCGGCTTCCCGTGTACATAGCGACCATGGTAACCTGGTTTGCCACCGGTATCTGGCATGGCGCAAGCTGGAATTTTGTGGTTTGTGGACTGATGAATGGTCTTGTGATTTTAATTTCCCAGGAATTTGAGCCGCTATATGCAAGGTTCCACCGGCGTTTTCCAAGAATTCAGGGCACCTGGTTTTATAAGCTCTTTCAGGTGGGACGCACCTTTTTGCTCATGTGCTGCCTGAGGCTGTTTGACTGCTATGAGGATGTGCCTACCGCATTTATGGCATTTGGCAGCATGTTTACCCAATTTGATTTGTCGGCGCTGACAGCCGAGGAGTTTTTGTATTTTGAACTCACGGGAGCGGATTATATTATTTTATTAGGGGGCGTTATCCTAATGCTTGTTGTCAGCCTTTTGGGGAGAACCGGAAGCGTCCGTGCCCGGCTTGAGAAAAAAACGGCGGCAATTAGGTATCCGGTTTATGCCTGCGTGTTGTTGGCATTAATCTTGTTCGGTGCCTACAGTATCGGATATGATGCCACGCAGTTTATTTACAATCAGTTTTAGATGACTGTGAAATTTGTATTGGCATACTTAATATATTGCACAATTAAATGGTATTTATAATAGCCATGAGCAAAACTCTGTTTTCGCTAACATTCGTTGTACAATATAGACAAATCAACGCAGGCACGCTTGCGCTGCTTGTCGCTCGCAACGGTGCTAAGCTCGAAAAAACCTCGCTAAGCACCGGCGGCTCCAAAGCACCTTGCTTATGATATTGTCTATATTGCACAACTAAGTTTTGGAAATAGTGAGTTTTGCAAATGTCTAGGTATTTATAAAATAAATGAGTTTGCGAATGACAAATATGAAGAAGAGGGAGGGAACAGTGTGAAGAAATGGCTTGTTCGGCTGACTGCGGTTCTTCTTGTGCTGGCAATACTGGTGGCTTTGCAGCGGCTGGTGGTGCCAAAATATATGGATGATATATTAGAGGGCTCCTTTGTGGAGGAGTATTATGATGAAACTATGGGTCATGACGTGCTTATGGTGGGGGACTGCGAGGTTTATGAGAATTTTAGCCCCATTGTGCTGTGGGAGGATTATGGGATAACTTCCTATATCCGGGGCAGCGCCCAGCAGCTCATCTGGCAGTCATATTATCTGCTGGAGGAGATGATGAAGCGGGAGTCGCCAAAGGTAGTGGTGTTCAATGTGCTTTCCATGAAATATGACACGCCTCAGCAGGAGGGATATAACCGTATGACTCTGGACGGTATGCGGTGGTCGGCTTCAAAGTACCATGCGATTCAGGCGTCCATGACGCAGGAGGAGGAATTGCTGGACTATGTATTTCCGCTGCTGCGGTTCCACAGCAGGATAACTAAGCTGGTAAAAAGTGATTTTACATATTATTTTAATAAGAGAAAAGTAACGCATAACGGATATTATATGCGGGTGGATGCCTTGTCTGCGGAGGGTGCGCAGTGGACGGAGGATGAGGTATCGGACTATGCCTTCGGGGAAAATGCATGGAATTATCTGGACAAAATGAGGATGCTTTGTGAGGAAAAGGGAGCGTCCTTAGTGCTGGTGAAGGCGCCGAGCATTTCTCCGGTGTGGTATGAGGAGTATGAGCGGCAGATTATAGAGTATGCAGACAGGTATGGCCTGACCTACATAAATTATCTGGATTTGACAGAGGAGCTGGGAATAGATTATAATACAGATACCTATGACGCCGGGCTGCATATGAACCTCTCTGGTGCCACGAAACTCTCAAAGCACTTAGGAGAGATATTGTCCTCACAGTTTGGGCTGGAGGACCACAAAAACGATGCAGCATATGCAGATGTATGGGCAGAGAAGGTTTCTTTTTATTATGCCATGAAGCAGGCGCAGGAGAAGGAGCTTTCTGAGTTTGGATTTTTAAAGAGCTTCGGCGGTTATTCAGAAGACGCCAAGGAGGAGGAAGCCGGGGGTGACACGGAGGACGAGGAAATGCCGGAGGAAGCCGATGAAGATGCAGAGCAGGAAGGGGAATAGGAGTTATTAATATGTAATAAATAATATAAAAAGAAAAGGAGAGAGATGAACAATGAAAAGAACAACAAAAGTTATTTTAAGCATGCTTTTAGTGTGCTCCATGATTTTGAGCATGTGTGTGGTAAATGTAGATGCGGCAAGCGGTTATAAGTTTAAGTATAAGGGCATCAGCATAACCATTGGCGACAGTGCCACAAAGTTTATCAAGAAGGCAGGTAAGCCGAAGTCAAAGACGGAGAAAAAGAGCTGCGCTTATGGCGGAAAGGACAGAACCTACAAGTACAGCTATTTTACATTGACAACGTATTCTAAGACAGATAACGGTACAGAGTATGTCAACAGTATTGTATTGACCTCCAGCAAGGTATCCACAAAGGAGGGTATCAAGATTGGAAGCACAGAGAAGGAGGTTAAGAAGAAGTATAAAAAGGCAAAGGAAAACTTTGGCGTTTATACCGTAACAAAGGGAAAATCCAAGCTGGTAATAACCGTAGATAAAGAAAAAGTCACCAAGATTCAATACTTGGCGAAATAATCCCGGAATGCGAATGTACGAGGCGATTGCGAGAGAACGAAGTTCGGAGCAAGCGCAATTATTTCAAAATAAATAAAAGGAAGCGCAGCCGCACGGTGCAGTGCCCTAAGGGTAGAGCACCGTGCGGAGCAGTTTATGTTAAGGAGGTAATTATGAAAGCAGTGACAGGAAGGATGCGGTTTGGCTTTCTTGCGGCAGTGCTTTTTTGTGTAATATATGCAGTGGTTTGCCTGCCTGCTTTTGCGGCGGACAAAGCCGTTTCTGCCACGATTTCTTCGGAGACCGTAAAGGTGGGAAAGACAGTTCACATAACTGCAAAGACAAAGGGTGTGACCTATGTCAGCAGTAACCGTGAAATTGCATATGTGAGTGAGGACGGAACGGTATCGGGTAAAAAGCCCGGTACCGTTACTATTCATGTTCAGAAAAAGGGCTATGCAAAAAAGAGCTTTAAGCTTACAGTAAAAAAGAATAAAAAGCTGCCGGATGTAAGGGTGGCATGTGATGAAATTGCGGTATCAGAGGAGCTGCATGAGGGAGGGCTGACGGTTTCCGTGAAAAACCGGGCGTCCAAAAAGGCGGACAAGATTGTGGCTTATTATGAGATTACAACAGGGAAAAAGCACACCGTGGCATTTACCCTGGAAAATGTAAAGGCGGGAAAATCAAAACAAACGACAGATACGGCGTACACATTGGAGA
>CAMWOF010000226.1 GCA_947175805.1 uncultured Clostridiaceae bacterium | reverse complement strand
GCCTCAAACTCCTCGGTATTATTGTAACAAACCCAGTCAACATAATAATTATCAAGCATAGATGCTATATCAACATCAGCGCGATAATAATAATCCAAGCCCGCATCCGTCCCGTATGTATCAATCAAGGCATTCATATAAGCATCCTCAACATAACTAAGAGCCAACATATAGCCGGAATACCGAATAAAGGCATCCCCACTGCCCGTACAAGCCAGATAAGAGATAAACTCCGCTTATGTGTCAGTTCATAGGATCGTCTCTGTACCGCAAGAAATTTATCAAATTCCGGATCAGTCTGCGGATCAATAACTTCTCCCGCCAGTTCTCTTTCAAATATATCCATTTGTCTGCACCCCTTATCTGATGAAATTCGTAAATGTTACATCTTCGTACTCAGGCTTGGTAAGCCCTGCGTTTTCAGCAGCTTCCCCAGCTTTCAGCAGATATGCCATGTTTGCGCCGAGCGTACGCATGGTCTGCAGGCCTTCCTCGTCCTGTTTGGCTTCTTCCGCTATAAAGCCGTGGATCTGATTCCAGTACTGGGAAGAAACCACATGCATGTTTGTCATCAGAAAATACTGATTCAGCCGTTCAAAGGCAGCCGTTGCGCCGCCTCTGCGGCATGACACAACCGAAGCCGCCAGCATCCCTCTGAACTTTGTCCCATCTGTGCTGAAGAACAGACGGTCAAGGAAAGACGTCAGTCTTCCATTCGGGCTGCCGTTGATTAAAAGTACCTTTTTCATCATGTTTGACCTCAATTATATCTTTTAGACCACGTCTCCGGCTTTCTGTTTCCCATTCTGTGCCATGACGCCTGCAAGGGCGTGCGGAACATACAACTCCTCCAGATAATCCGTTTCTTCCTGTGTAAGTTCCAACTCCACAGCTTTGACCGCTCCGTCAATGTTGGACTTCTTCGTCACTCCCATAACGGGAGCCGTAACCTTCCTGAGCAGCCATGCAAGGGAAATCTCCGTCATGGATACATTTTTATTTTCTGCCAGTTCCCTTACCCTCTCGATAATACCTGCATCCGCATCCTGCGACTTGTCATATTTGAATCTCGCATATGCATCCAGTTCGAGCCGTTTTGTTGTTTCATTAGCCGGCCGGCAAAGCCTGCCGGAAGCCAAAGGGCTATACGGAGTCAATGCAATATCCTGATCTTCACAGAACGGTATCATCTCCCGTTCCTCTTCACGGGCGATTAGATTGTAATGTCCCTGAACAGAGATAAATTCAGCAAAACCGTTCTCCCTTGCATAAAAGTTTGCTTTGGCAAGCTGCCACGCATAGCAGTTGGAAATACCGATATATCTGGTCTTTCCGGCTTTCACCGCATTATTCAGTCCTTGGATAATCTCATCCATCGGTGTGTGGTAATCCCACATATGATAGATATATAGGTCAACATAATCCAGGCCAAGGCGTTCTAAGCTCCTATCGAGACAGTCCGCCACATGCGCCTGTCCAGACACATTTCTGTCAAGTTCCTCCTGCGACCTCGGCAGGAATTTTGTCGCAACAATATAATCATCACGCTTTGCAAAATCCTTGAGAGCCTTGCCGAGAACTTCTTCGCTATTGCCTTCCTGATAAGACATGGCAGTATCAAAGAAATTGATTCCCTGCTCCAAAGCATAGCAGATAATCTTTCTGCTTTCCTCCTCTGGAACCGCCCATTTGTTCATGCCCTTTGAGGGATCGCCAATGCCCATGCACCCCATACAGATACGGGAGACATTCAAATCTGACTTTCCAAGTTTTGTATATATCATTATGCACCTCCATAAATTCCGATTGGTTTTTTACAAAATCCAAGGAATTTAATAACTGTTATATTTTGTTATCGTGAATTGCTCTAACCATTGAAAACACTAAATTTGTACAAGGTGAGCTTTTCCTTAGACTTTCCCTTATGTTAGTTCCTCAACACATTATAACACAAAACTGAAAAATGCGAGTCTTGTATTTGGGATGAATTTTGCTATAATGATATTATGAAAATAAACAATGAGACATTATCGAAATCTACAAATGAATCTTTTTGCACCAGACATTTCCGCCAGATTAAATACACCTTCCGGGTGCTTGTTTTGATTGATTGGATTATTGAAATTGCTCTTTTACTGATGTGCAGAGAACATTTAATCAAAGTACGTTATTATTATTTTATCGCAGCAGCACTGCCACTCAATATATACTTATTTTCATGGATCTTTCACGAAGTTGTCTCATGGAATGATCCTTCTGCGGAACAGGATGCAAAACGATATATCCATGTTGCAATATCACCCGTTCCTCCTTTCATCCATCCCTTTGTCATGCTGTTAATATTTGACCTAATGTTTATTCTCTATCCTCTGATATATGATTTTCAATGCATCCAAGGAGAAAGAAATCTATTAATCACCGGAATTATCATATTTTTCATATTATTTTCTGTATCTTTATTCTGCGTCAGAAAACAACAGGGGAAAATCGCACAGGCTTTGCTAATTGCGATGATTTCTATCTGTATCTCATGGTCATTGACAAGGGCTGCTTTTTATGCTGTCAGTGCTCCCCCTGTCCATTATGTTACCGCTGTATGGGATAGCCGTAAGGTCTATAACAGAGGAGTCAGCTACTATGTGTATGTGCTTCTAAGCGATGGACGCCGCGTTCGGTTGAAGACATCAGAAGAAGTATATGAAGCAACAAAGGATGGCGGCATCGTCATGATTAGCGAGAGAACAAGTATCTTTGACACTAAGTTTGTGGCAGTTTATTTGCCGGAGTAGGATATCTGCAATCATTTATTATAAAATCAAACATCTTACAATTCTCCAAATGCTCGTTATATACTATTTTCATTCCCCTATCTGCCGGATTTTCCCCATGCCATTCGGTCGCCTCGGTTGAGTCTAATTGTTAAATTGCAGTTCCTGATCTTTTATGCTTACCCTTATGTCTTTTCCTATTGATTTTGTAATAAAAGTATTGCCACCTACCACCACATTTTCTTCAATCACCGTATCTCCCCCTAAGATGGAAGAGCCAGAGTAAATCGTAACATAATCCCTTATGGTTGGGTGTCTCTTTACTCCTTTAAGCTTCTGCCCGCCCTTTGTTGATAATCCACCTAATGTGACACCCTGATACACTTTAACATGCTCTCCAATAACCGTGGTTTCACCAATGACAACACCGGTGCCATGATCGATAAAAAAATACTTTCCTATCGTGGCACCAGGATGAATATCAATTCCAGTAACACCGTGCGCATGCTCTGTCATAATTCTTGGTATCATTGGCACACCAAGTAAGAACAGCTCATGGGCAATCCTGTATACAGAAATGGCATACAGACCTGGATAGGACAAAATGACCTCATCCTTACTCCCTGCTGCTGGATCGCCCTCATATGCGGCCTGTATATCTGTATTCAGATAGGCTCTAATCGGTGGTATCTTCTCCATAAAATCAAATGTCATATTCTGGGCTTTTTCCTCTAACTCATTGTCCATATATTCCGAATATGTTCCACAATATTTCAGGACAATCATAATCTGTTTCTTTAAATGGAATATGACATCTTCAATAGTGGCTGACATATTATTTCTCAGGCTGTAAATTTTATAAATCTTGTCACTATAATAGCCAGGATAAAGTATCTTCAATAGTTTCTCAACAATATCTATAATTGCCTTCTTGTCAGGCTGATTATATAAATCTGTTTTATTGACTTCCCTTTCATCGGTATAATCATCCAGTATTAACTGGACAATACTTTCTACCCTGTCTTCATTCAATTTTCCCATATCAGTATTCCTCATCCTCTACTTTTTCAGCAATGTCATCCACAGGCGGTTCCAAACCTTCAATCACAATATGGTTTTTCTGTGCATAATCCCATAAGGCAGCATGGATTGCCTCTTCTGCCAGCAATGAACAATGCACTTTAACAGGTGGAAGTCCATCCAACGCTTCCATCACAGCCTTATTTGTAACCTCTAATGCTTCCTGAATGGTTTTTCCCTTTACCAATTCTGTCGCCATACTGCTTGTCGCCACTGCCGCACCACATCCAAATGTCTTAAATTTGACATCTCTGATAATTCCTTGTTCATCTATATCGAGATACATCCGCATAATATCGCCACATTTCGCATTTCCAACGGTTCCCACTCCGCTAGGATTTTCTATTTCGCCTACATTTCTTGGATTATTAAAATGATCCATTACTTTTTCACTATACATTTCTTATCTCCTTCTTCTACTTTTCAAAAGATTTCACTTGTGCTCTTTGACAAAATCTTCATATAGTGGGGACATACTACGCAGTCTCTCCACAATCTTTTTAAGCTCATCTGCTACAAAATCAATATCTTCCAATGTGGTTTCCTCTGACAGGGTAATCCTCAATGAGCCATGTGCAATCTCATGTGGAAGCCCGATTGCAAGAAGTACATGGGAAGGATCTAATGATCCGGATGTACATGCCGATCCACTGGAAGCACATACCCCAAGCTGATCCAATAAAATCAACAGTGATTCCCCTTCAATAAACCGAAAACAGAAGTTTACATTATTCGGCAGTCTGTCTGTTCTGTGTCCATTCAGCCTTGTATAAGG
>CAMWOF010000225.1 GCA_947175805.1 uncultured Clostridiaceae bacterium | reverse complement strand
TCTCAACCATTGCCGCCATCTGCGCCTGCAGCAGCTCCGGTGTTAGCGTCTCCGGCTGCGGCGCTTGCTGAATCATCGTCACTGTCTCGCCAATTTTTCGCAGCTCCTCCACCGTATGCTGGATACTGCTGTCCAAAGATTTTTCAAGCTGCTCATATTGGTGTGAGGCGCTGCTGACTAAACTTTTTGTATTCCTGTCATTATACTTCACCAGTACCTTGGCGGCCTTGGTCTGCGTCGATATGATCCGCTGCATCAAGACATTTTCCTTGCGCTGGTAATTGAGCAGCTCCTCCTCAAACTCTGCCAGTCTATCGCTGATTCTCTTTACATAAACCGCACTCATATTTGCCGCCTCCTGGCTTTCCTCGCCAGACTCCAGCAAACGGTTCTGCAGTTCTGTCAGACGGTTTTCTATGAGAAGGTTCTGCTTTTTTTGGTAGGCCTTTATTGCAATGCTAAGCTGGCTGATGACAATGGCAGCCATAATCAAAAAACATGCGCTGGCTCCTATGACCGTTAAAAGCTGTGAGCGAAATTCCAGCATTGTGTATATTAGAACAATCAATGATGCAAAAAACAATACGCCCGTGACAACGGCGCCATTTTTTTGTTTCATGCCTGTTACTCCCCTTCCTTCTCCCGCTCTGCGGTATCCACTCTCTCCTGAAGCTTTTCGGGTGGTTCCTCGAACTTTTTTCTTTTTAGATTTCTTTTCCTTTCCCGATAATGCATCCATTTCCTCTTCACCATGTCCGTTAAGCATGGTCTCATCAATCGCCATCCTCATGTACCTCCTTTCATAACATTGCTAAAAATGCCATGCAATTTTTGCGCTGGTATATATGTAATATAGCTAATAGTTTATACAATAATTGCGATTGCTCCGCACTTTGTGCTCCCGCAATCGCCACAAACATTCGCCTTCCCGGACTCTGTCCTTCAGGCTCATGTTTATTACCCAGCATATAGATGAGCATTGCTTCATGCAAGCATGAGCAATGTTCATCTGCATGCTGGGATTATTGTATCATAACTCACCGGATTTTACAAAATAATATTCTTATTAGGAATCGTTTCCCTTGCCATCTCCCTGCTTGGCTATGCCTCCAGCTTCCCCAGGAATTCCCTCATACGGGCATTGTCGGAATCGAACACCTGCTCCGGCGTGCCCTCCACCGCAATGACGCCTTTATCCATAAAAATAATATGATCTGCGACATTCTTCGCAAAATTCATCTCATGGGTGACAATCACCATCGTCATGTGCTCCGCCGCCAAATCCTTGATAACCTTCAAAATCTCCCCGGTAAGCTCCGGATCCAGCGCAGATGTAGGTTCGTCAAAAAACAAAATCCGTGGCTGCAGCGCCAGCGCCCGCGCAATGGACACCCGCTGCTGCTGTCCGCCGGATAACTGCTGCGGGTAGCTGTCCGCCTTTTCCTCCAGCCCCATTTTCTTTAACAGCTCCATTGCCGCCGCCTTTGCCTGTTCCTTCTCCAGCTTTTGCACCCGCATTGGTGCATCCATCACATTTTGCAGCACCGAACGGTGGGGAAACAAATTAAAATTCTGAAACACCAGCCCAAAATACTTATGGATTTCTTTTTTCTGCGCTCTGGTAGCCGTTACTGCATTCGGCAGACCATCATAAATAATCTCGCCGCCGTCCGCCTGCTCCAGCATCGTAGCACAGCGAAGCAGCGTGGATTTCCCGGAACCAGAGGGGCCGATAATCGCTAATACCTGCCCCTCCTCCACCTCCAGGGAAATATCCTTTAATACCTCTAAATCACCAAAATGCTTCTCAACATGATTGATTTGCAGTAAGCTCATATGAGTACCCCCTTCATTTCTACCGATAATACGAAAGCTTCTTTTCCAGTTTCGCAAACGCACCAGCCACCAGCAGATTGAACACATAGTACATGATTCCAGCCAGCACAAACGCCGTCACCTTTCTATCCGCCGCCGCAATCTGCTTCGCAATGGTGAACATCTCCGCCACTGCCAGCGTAAACGCCAAGGAGGTATCCTTCACCAGTGTGATTGTCTCATTAGTCACCGGTGGAATAATCCGTTTCACCACCTGAGGCATAATAATATAGAAAAATGTCTGTACTCTTCCGTAGCCCAAAAGCTTCGCCGCCTCGTACTGCCCAATGGGAATACTCTCGATTCCCGCCCTATAAATCTCTGCAAAATAGGCGGCATAGTTGAGCACAAAGCCGATGAATACTGCCATCAGCTTGTAAGAAGGGGAAATATTTACATTGAATATGTAATAGGGTCCAAAATATACCACAAATAGCTGCAGCATCAGCGGCGTACCGCGCATAACAGAAATATAAAATTTCGCCAGCAGCCGGAATACTACGAATTTAGACATCCGCACCAGACACAGCAAAAGCCCCAAAATTAAGGAACCCACCATCGTTACAAAAAATATCTCCAGGGAAACCAAAGCACCCTTCCCCAACAACTCAAGCATGGTGGCAATATCCATTTTTATTCCTCCTATCATATGTCGGATTTCACTTTACACTACTCATAATCCACGGCACTGCACACCCGAAAATGTCTTAATCCGCGGTCAGGCAGATAACATCCTGCTGATCCCACTTTTCGGCAATTGTCTTAAAGGTGCCGTCCTTCACCATTTCCTTCAAAGTCTCCTGCACTGCATCCTTAAGCGCCGTATTACCCTTTTTAAAGCCGATGCCGTACTGCTCCGTTGAAAGCTCCTCGGATAAAATCGTAAAGATATCCGCCTTCTCCTGCAAATAATAATCTGCCACAACCTTGTCCAATGCCACCGCATCCGCAGCGCCGGACTCCAATGTCATCAGTGCCGAATTATAATCCGGCACCTGGGTCAATTCTGCCAGGCTGTCTGTTAAACTCTTTAAATCCTCACTCTGCAGCGCTGACAGGGCAGCAGAATCCGCCTGTACCAGCACCACCTTGCCGGAAAGCCCATCCAGATTCGTAATACCGGAATCCGATTTTACAATCACAACCTGTGAGTTATCTACATAAGGCTCAGACCAGGTATAGTCATCCTCCCTGCCGTTAATCGTAAAGCCGTTCCAGATACAGTCAATCGCACCGGAGTTTAACTCCATGTCCTTGCCGTCCCAGTCCACAGGCGTCTTTACCAGCTCCCAGCCCTTTCTGTTGCATACCTCCTGTGCCAAATCCAAATCAAAACCCACATATTCACCATTTTCATCCATATAACCATATGGCGGGTACTCTGCGTCAAAGCCAACTACCAGCTTTGTCCTCCCCTCCAAAGAAGTATCTGCCGCATCATCCTTTGCGCCATTTCCGTCTGTGCCATTCCCACAGCCCGTAAGTACTCCGCATGCCACTGCCAGTATCAGGCACACCGCTAAAAATCGTTTTAATTTTTTCATAATTCTTCCTCCATCTACCTAAAAAATAATAAAAAATGTATCCGGGTCTTCACCCGAAATCAATGATTCGGTTTATAAGTATAACATAACTCTGTCACTTTATCAAACTACCATAAGTATACCGCACCGCCGGATTGTCAAAGCATACTATTTTTATATCCCCGCACAAAAAAAAGCCCTAACCCAGTAGCTCTCAAGTCTACCAAACTAGGACTCCCAAGTGCGCCTCCGGGGGCTCGAACCCCGCACACCCTGATTAAGAGTCAGGTGCTCTACCAAATGAGCTAGAGGCGCGTATATAATTCGCTGTTTCTCAACAACAAAACTGATTATATACTATCATTCTTAAGATTTCAACCCTTTTTTTCTAAAAAATTATTTTTAGTAAAATTTCCTGAAAATCTGGGGGAAAATATATATTTTTGTCCACTATTTCTTCTTCTGCTGCTCAGGATTTAACGTCTTCTTCACAGTGCCGAAGCTCTTTTCCATGGCAAGAATCGTGCGATTCATCTGTCGGTGGTTGAATGCTCTTGCCGACACCTTCTGCCGCATCTGTTTTCCATTCATAGTGTTGCCTCTTTCTTCCATATCTATACTTATATTATATAACAATTATGACTGTTTGGTGCTTTCGTAATCATAACAATATTATATCTGTCAACGATATGCAATGAGTTTACAGATGGGATTTCCCTGCTCTACAAACCTGCTTTCGTATTCTGTCATCACATTGCCTTCTAAATACTCGCTGTGGTGCAAATCAAAGGTATGCATGGTCAGCTTCCAATCTGCCGCCTCTATCTCCTCCAGGGAAAAATCAAAAAGAGGGCGGTTGTCGGTTTTGAAAATCACATTGCCCCCGGCCTCTAAAATCTGGTCATAGCGGGCGAGGAACTGCCTGGAGGTGAGCCTCCTTTTTGCATGCCTGTCCTTTGGCCACGGGTCGGAAAAATTCAGGTAAATCCGGCCAACCTCCTGTACATCGAATACATCCGTGATGTATTCTGCATCCATTCGGATAAAAAGCAAATTTGGAAGCTGCTCCTCCTCCTGCTTTTCCAGTGCCCGGAGCAGCACGCTGGAATACTTCTCGATGCCGATATAATTGATGTCCGGATTCTGCCTTGCCAGCTCCATGATGAACTTTCCTTTTCCCATGCCAATCTCTATGTATATCGGATTTTCATTTCCAAATACGTCACGCCAATGCCCCTTATGCGCCGTCTCGTCACGAATGACGTAATCATTTGCCGCAATCAACTCCCTGGCACCCTTAATA
>CAMWOF010000224.1 GCA_947175805.1 uncultured Clostridiaceae bacterium | reverse complement strand
GCACAAAGCTGCGAACTAGGGTATAATATGAACATTTATATAGGTGATTGCGAACCCCTTATTTAATGTTGATGTGTTGGCAATTATCTAAGGCTTTATGCAACAGGATAGGAGTGAGGGATACATGAGAGTAATATATATGGGAACACCAGATTTTGCAGTGAATACCCTGCAGGCATTGATAGATTCAGAGCATGAGGTTCTGGCGGTTGTGACCCAGCCGGATAAGCCGAAGGGCAGGGGGAAAACCATGCAGTTTACGCCGGTCAAGGCGCTGGCGGTGGCGCATGATATTCCGGTGTTCCAGCCCATAAAGGTCAAGGAGCCGGCATTTGTGGAGCAGCTTTTAGCGCTGGCGCCGGATGTGATTGTAGTAGCTGCGTTTGGGCAGATACTTCCCGAGAACATCCTAAACATACCCCGGTACGGCTGCATCAACGTGCACGCCTCTCTGCTTCCGAAATACAGAGGCGCAGCGCCGATACAGTGGGCAATCCTAAACGGAGAAAAGGAAACTGGCATTACCATTATGCATATGGAAAAAGGACTGGATACCGGTGATATGATAGAGCAGGTGGTGGTTCCGATTGCGGATGGGGACACCGGGGACTCCCTGCATGATAAGCTGGCGGACGCAGGGGCTAAGCTGCTGATGGCTGTCTTGCCAAAGCTTGCGGATGGGACGGCGAAGCGCCAAAAGCAGGATGACAGCCTAAGCAGCTATGCGAAGCTGCTGACCAAGGAAATGGGACGCATGTACTTTACTCGGGATGCTGTGGAGTTGGAGCGGCTGATTCGGGGTATGAATTCGTGGCCGAGTGCATTTACCAGTTTTCATGGTAAAACGCTCAAGGTTTTTGAAGCCCAGCTTGTGGAGGGCAGCGGAAGCTGCGGCGAGATTATCGCAGTGGATAAGGAGAGCTTTACCGTCATGTGCGGCAGAGGCGCCTTAAGGATTATGAATCTGCAGTTAGAGGGAAAGAAGCGCATGGATACTGCCGCATTTTTATTGGGAAATCAGATAAAGGCGGGAGACATGTTGGGGAAATAGTATAAGGGAAACACTATGGAAGAAAAGGTAAACACAAGACAATTGGCTTTGGAGATTTTGCTGGATGTAGAGCAGAAGAAAAAAACGCTTCAGGAGGCATTGCATATCATGCTGAAGCGGTATCAGTATCTGCCAAAGAAAGAGCGGGCGTTTTTGACCAGGCTTTGCGAGGGTACGGTAGAATATCAGATTTTTCTGGATTATCTCATAGACGCCTTTTCCAAAATCAAAGCAAAAAAATGCAAACCATGCATCCGCATAATTTTAAGGATGGCGGTTTACCAGATATGTTTTATGAGCCATGTACCCAAGGAGGCTGCCTGCAATGAGGCGGTGAAGCTGGCAAAGAAAAAGGGCTTTCAGAATCTTTCGGGTTTTGTAAACGGCGTGCTGAGAAATATTGTACGGAATATGGATTCTATTTCGCTTCCCGATGAGGAGAAGCAGCCGGAGAAATTTCTTTCGGTGAAATATTCCACGCCGGAATGGTTGGTCTCTTATCTGCTGGAATACTATGAATATCCGGTGGTAAAAAATTTTTTGCATGCGGCCTTTGAGGAGAAAAGCACTTCCATCCGGGTAAATATATCAAAAACGACGGTGGAGGCCATGGTGCAGAAGCTTGAGGAGAAGGATATTCTTGTATCGCCGGGTGTTTACGTGGAAAATGCCCTGCATATATGGAACTATAATTATATGCGCAGAGTGCCGGGGTTTTCTGAGGGTGATTTTGCCGTACAGGATGAAAGCTCCATGCTGGCAGGCATGGCATTGTCACCGAAGGCGGGAAGCCTGCTTGTTGATGTCTGTGCTTCACCGGGGGGAAAGAGCTTAGACGCAGCAGATCGGATGCTGGCGGCATCCATGCAGGAGGGGAACGGGCAGTCTCATGGTCTGGTCATTGCAAGGGACGTAAGCCCGGACAAGCTGGAACGGTTTACGGAGAATTGGAACCGCATGGCGTTTCCCAATGTAAAATTGGAGCAGTGGGACGGCACCGCTTTAGATGCGTCCCTGGTGGGAACTGCGGATTATGTTATCTGTGATGTGCCCTGCTCAGGCATGGGTGTCGTCGGAAGGAAGCCGGATATCAAATACCGGCTTCAAAGGGAGCAGCTTGACAGCCTGGTAACACTGCAGCGGGCAATTTTAGAAAACGCATGGCAGTATTTAAAGCCCGGCGGGATTATGGTGTTTTGTACCTGTACAGTGAATCCTAGGGAAAATGAGGAGAATCTCAAATGGCTTATCAATACGTTTCCGCTGGTACCGGAAAGCCTGGATGACTATTTGCCGCAAAGCCTTTGGAATGAAGATACAAAGCGGGGCTATCTTACGATGATGCCGGGCATACACGCCTGTGACGGTTTTTTTATCTCCCGGCTTAGGAGAAAACATTATGAACGAAGTTCATAATTATGCGAGGGGCAATGCAATACAGGGTGTAATGGCGGCAACATAGACGAAAGGATAATTTATGGATATAATGTCATTGAATATAAATGAACTGACAGCCTTTTGCAAGGAACAAGGCCTGCCCGTTTTTCGGGCGAAACAGCTTTATGAATGGATGCATAAGAAGCTGGTGAGCTCCGTGGATGAAATGTCGAACATTCCAAAGAACATCAGGGATATGCTGAGGGAGGACTATGTTTCCCTTGCTGTACTGGAACGTTACATCTCCAAGCTTGACGGCACAAATAAGTTTTTGTTTGGCTTAAAGGACGGCAATGTGGTGGAGAGTGTCTGGATGCCGTATGAACACGGTAATTCCGTCTGCATTTCCTCCCAGGTGGGCTGCCGCATGGGCTGCCGGTTCTGTGCCTCTGCAATCGGCGGTCTGACAAGGAATCTGGCGCCCTCTGAGATGTTAGGCCAGATATATGCGATCCAGAGGCTGACCGGGGAGCGGGTATCCCATGTGGTGGTTATGGGAACAGGAGAGCCCTTTGATAACTATGATAATCTGATTCATTTTTTACACATGATTTCCGATGAACACGGGCTAAACATCAGCCAGAGGAATATTACCGTATCTACCTGTGGCATTGTGCCGAAAATATATGCCTTGGCAGAAGAAGGGCTTTCCATCACGCTTGCTATCTCACTGCATGCGCCTACGGACGAGGAGCGGAAAAATCTGATGCCCATTGCCAACCAGTACACCATTGGGGAGCTTCTTGAAGCTGCCGGGGACTATTTTGCCAAGACAAAGCGCCGGGTAACCTTTGAATATAGCCTTGTGGCGGGGGAAAATGATAGTGAGGCACATGCAGATAAGCTTGCAGAACTTCTTTCAGGCATGTCCTGCCATGTAAATTTAATCCCAATAAACCCCATAAAAGAACGGAATTTTACTCATTCTGACAAAAAGTCTATAGATAATTTCAAATTCGTACTTGAAAAAAATCATATAAATGTTACTATAAGAAGAGGTATGGGCAGAGATATCAACGCGGCATGCGGTCAACTCCGGAAAAAATACATTTCCGGTTAAGGTCAGTCCCCTTATAGATACATTCAGGGACACAGTGTGAAGGAGGACGTTGAACGAATGACATCATATGGAAAAACAGATATAGGACAGAGAAGAGAGATGAATCAGGATTTTATTTTCTATTCTGATGAACCTGTCGGCAGGCTTCCCAATTTATATATTGTTGCAGACGGTATGGGCGGTCACAATGCGGGAGATTACGCTTCAAGGTGCGCCGCAGATACGATTCGGGAATATGTGGAGCAGAGTGATTACGAGAACCCTGTTACGGTACTGAAATATGCGATTTTAAAGGCAAATGAGCGTCTGATTGTGGATGCCCAGGAGCAGCCGGAGCTTTCTGGTATGGGAACCACTGTGGTCGCCTGTGTAATCGACCAGCGGCATCTGTATGTGGCAAATATGGGAGACAGCCGTCTGTACCGATTAACCAAGGAGCGGTTAGAGCAGATAACCATGGACCATTCCCTGGTCGAGGAATTAATCCGTTCCGGTAAGCTAGAGCGCGAAAATGTCAGAAACCATCCGGAAAAGAACATTATCACAAAGGCTGTTGGCGCTACCACGGATGCTATGCCGGATTTTTTTGAACTGGACTTAGAAGATGGAGACAAAGTCTTATTATGCTCAGACGGACTGTCTAACATGGTAGAGGATGATGAGATGGAAGATATTATAAGAGAAGAGGCATCCCTGGAGCGCACCGTTGACCGATTGGTTGAGAGAGCCAATTATTATGGCGGCAGGGACAATATCAGTGTTATATTGATAGGGCAGTAGGCCAGTGTAGAATGGTAGTGTAAAGTGAAATATGAAAGTTATGATTGGTCGCACGCTCCTTGTGAGCATCCGACATAAAAAGAGGTGTAAAAATGTTAAAACCAGGAACAATCATTGGAAATCGCTATGAAATATTAGAAACTGTCGGTTCCGGCGGTATGTCCATTGTGTATAAGGCGAAGTGCCATAAACTGAACCGCTATGTTGCAATTAAAATGTTGAAACCGGAGTTTAGTGACGATAAAGGCTTTGTGACAAAGTTCCGCGTGGAGGCACAGTCCGCTGCATGCCTTTCCCATCCCAATATTGTCAGCGTGTTTGACGTTGGCGAGGATGAGGGCATGTACTATATTGTCATGGAATTGGTGGAGGGCATCACCC
>CAMWOF010000223.1 GCA_947175805.1 uncultured Clostridiaceae bacterium | reverse complement strand
GGGGAAGAATCAAAAGAGGGACAGGAAAAACTCATGGTTTCCGTTAAGAAAGGGATTTCTTACTTAAAGAAGGAAAGGGGTATTTTTAGCCTCATTTTATTAATTGCATCCATCAATTTAGTGGAATCTATCTATGATGCGGCATTTCCGGCGATGATGCTTTCGAGAAACGGCGGCAGTGAAAAGGTACTGGGACTGGTAAATGCAATGATCGGCATTTCTACTTTGATTGGAAGTATTTTGGCATCCTTTGCAAAAGAACCGAAAAGCAGGGTACGGGTAATCTGTAACTGTCTGCTCCTTTCTATGGGTACGGAAAATCTCCTTTTGGCACTGGGGAGAACTCCGGTTGTCTGGTGTATCGGTGGATTTTTGGGGTGGATTGCGATACCGCTGATGAATACCAATCTGGATGCAATTATGCGTCTTTCTGTACCCGAGTATATGCAGGGGAGAGTGTATTCTGTCAGAAATTCATTGCAGTTTTTTACAATACCGGTGGGATATTTTCTGGGTGGATTTCTGGTGGACCAGGTGTTTGAACCGATTATGGCAAGACAGGCTGTGGGAGGCATTTTGGCACGCATATTTGGAACCGGAAAGGGCTCCGGCGCTGCATTTTTGTTCTTTGTGATTGCCTTTGCGGGAATCGGTGTATGTCTCTATTTTAGAAGAGATAAACATATTTGGGAGCTAGAGGATAGACAAAAAGATGCATACGTCAAGGAGGAGTAGTATGATGCTACAAGGGTTTTTAAACTGCTTGTAGAGTATGTGACCGGCAAGGTCAGAAGGAAATAGCGGAGTGTGGAATCATGAATTTGGAAATCGGAGACGTGATAGTTTTAAAGAAGTCCCATCCCTGTGGTGCAAATGCGTGGAAGATTCTGCGTGTCGGTATGGATTTCAGATTGGAATGCCAGGGGTGCTCCCATCAGGTGATGGTGCCCAGAAAGCTGGTGGAAAAAAACATAAAGAGCGCTGTCAGAGATGGTGTCAAGTTGTTATAAAGATATGCCGGATAAAGTTCTTGCATTTTTGCTCTTTGTATGTTAAAATTTTGTCTTGTGATGTGTAGACATACATTATTTTCCTTGCTCTTTTCATGTGAGAAAGGGCCAGAGACCATAAGGAGGTGCATATTGATGAACAAATATGAATTGGCGTTAGTTGTGAATGCAACAATCGAAGAAGATGCTAGAACGGCTGCTGTTGAAAAGACAAAGTCTTATATTGAGAAGTTCGGCGGCACGGTTACTAACATTGAAGATGCTGGCAAGAAGAGATTAGCGTACGAAATCCAGAAGATGAAAGAGGGTTACTACTATTTCATCCAGTTCGATGCAGAATCTGATTGCCCTGCACAGCTTGAGGCTAGTGTTCGTATTATGGAGTCGATTCTCAGATATCTGATTGTCAGACAGGACGCTTAGCAAATCAGATAGGAGGAATCCATATGAATAAAGTTGTTTTGATGGGGCGTTTGACAAGAAATCCGGATGTCAGATATTCTCAAGGCGAGAGCGCAACGGCGGTGGCCAGATATACGCTTGCGGTTGACCGCAGATATAAGCGTGACGGTGACCAGACGGCAGATTTTATTAGCTGTGTCGCATTTGGTAAGGCTGCAGAATTCACAGAGAAGTATTTGAAGCAGGGAACCAAGATTTGCATTTCAGGCAGAATCCAGACCGGAAGCTATACGAATAAGGAAGGCAATAAGGTTTATACGACAGATGTGATAGTGGAGGAGCAGGAGTTTGCTGAGAGCAAAAACGCACAGGGAGGTTCTGCGGATGCGTATCAGTCGGAGTCCAGACCGATGCCGAGTGCAGCCAGTGGGGATGGATTCATGAATATTCCGGAGGGAATTGAAGAAGAATTACCATTTAAGTAATAGGAGGTAAATGCAATGCCATACAATAAGAGCGAAAAAGGCGAGGGTTCAGCTCCAATGAAGAGAAGACCAATTCGCAGAAGAAAAAAGGTATGTGTATTCTGTGCAGATAAGAATGCTGTCATTGATTATAAAGATGTAAACAAGTTAAAGAGATATATCTCTGAGAGAGGTAAGATTCTTCCTAGAAGAATTACCGGTAACTGCGCAAAGCATCAGAGAGCTTTAACCGTAGCAATCAAGAGAGCAAGACACGTTGCACTTATGCCATACGTTGTTGAGTAAATGAGATATTCAGGGAGTCGGCTTATGTCGGCTCCCTTTTGCATTGAGTACTTGGCGAGGTATTTACGAGCCTAGTACGAAAGCACACTGGCCCACTTAGCGAGGTATTCGCAAGCTTAGTGGGATTAGTGTTACAAGAAGGGAGTACTTGGCGAAGTATTTACGAGCCTAGTACGAAAGCACACTGGCCCACTTAGCGAAGTATTCTTGAGCATAGAGGGGCAGTGTTACCCGTAAGAGTACTTGGCGAGGTAGTTATGAGCGAAGAATTTTATAGGGTTAAAAGGGGTATACTTGATTTTAGCTATTGCATATGATATACTAGCGGTAGCTAAGAAAGAGATTGTATCCAAGCGGTACAAAAAGCGAAAACCCCAGAGCGTCACCTCTGGGGTTTTCTTTTAGGCTAGTTGTCACGGTTGTTTCCGTCTAACCATTTGCAAACATAGTAGCAAACTATGCCTGCCATAACGGAAACTAAGAAAGAAATTGTCATATCCAAGCAGCACACCCCCTTTCCGTTGTCGGATTGGGTAGTGACAACAGCATAAGTATATCATAAATATGATATTGATGTCATTAAGTATAAGGGACTTAGTTGGCTCCTTATCCGCCTGGCGACGCAAAGCTAGTCCTTTAGGGTGAGGTACTTACGAAAAAAATGATAGAATTTATGAGTTTGGGGCAAATCATAGTTACAAAGGCAATTTGATGTGGTATGATGAAAATAAGGTTATTGTTATTTCAATAGAAAACAGGAAACCAATATTTGAAGGGATGTTTGTATAACGAGAAAGGAGTTCTTATGGCGTTAGAGAATAAGCTGGGTATCACTGATTCGTCGGAACTTGCTCGTGCAGAAGAAAAGATCAGCAAAGCGAAAGCTCTTGAATTGTTTGAAACAGGGCTGCTTGATACTTCTGAAGTGGGGACATTTGCAAACCTTGCGAGAATTCATAAATACTTATTTAGCGATATCTATGATTTTGCAGGCGAAATGCGTTCTGTGAACATTGCAAAAGGCGGCTTTCGGTTTGTGCCCGTGATGTATCTCGAGGCAGCGCTGGAAAATATTACGAAAATGCCGCAGTCAACTTTTGATGAAATCATCGAGAAATATGTTGAGATGAATGTTGCTCATCCGTTTCGTGAGGGAAACGGAAGAAGCACAAGAATATGGCTCGATGCTATTTTAAAAAAAGAGATGAAAATGGTTGTTGACTGGAGTAAAGTAGATAAAAATGACTATCTTCTCGCCATGGAAAGAAGTCCGGTCAAGGATGTAGAAATCAAAGTCCTTCTCAAAGCTGCCCTCACTGATAAGATAAATGACCGTGAGGTCTATATGAAGGGCATTGATGCAAGCTATCACTATGAAGGATACAATGTTTTCAAAACGGAAGATCTGAAAAACTAAGTGGGAAATGATATTTATGTCATAATAAATCAAACCACGTAAAGTCAGTTAAGGCTAAGGTTAATGGTGTTCCAAAAAGAATTTATGTTTGTACTTTTTGTTTAGAGTCAGGCAAGGTAGAGAGAGCATAACAGAAGTGAAAGGGGCAGTCGCATTTAGCGATTTGCCCCTTTTCTATCTTGGTATTCCATCATCTGTAAAGTTTCTTTTTAGTGCCCGTTCCGTTGGGAAAACGGAACCTATCAGGATTACGCATTGTATGGTAATTAAAATGCCGCTCAGTATTCCAATCTCATTTTCTGAGCCATTATAAAATGGAAAGTGTACTATGGCAGAAAGTATTAACATAATCCAACCGATTTTCCACCACAAGCGTCCGCAATAGTCATGCGCAAACTTCCATGTATCCGGATTTTTCATAGAAAGTGTTGTTCGGTAGCCAATGATTCCATTGATATTTTTAGGTGCATGCTTCCACATCATTCTTCCAAGGCCAATCATAAGTATTGGAATCATCAGATCACAAACAAACATGAACCACCAAAACCACATAAGATATATTCCTCCTTTGACTTCCGATTGTGATTTGATTCTTTTCAAAGAGAGTATTAGATGTTATTCTTTCCCACAGAACATTATGAACCTTGATTAAGTAGGAAGTTATCGTTATAAAAACATCTCCATTTCATTCTCTTTTTTGATAAATCCCCGTTCTTCATATAATTTCTTTCCTTGCTCACTGCTATTGAGCCATAACCTTTTTATGTTATTTTTTTGACTGTATTTAATAATATTATCTAAAATTTGATTTGCAAAACCACGCTTTCTAAATTCTGGAGAAGTATATATGTTTAATATGTAACCCTCTAATCCACTTGAATTTTCTTTATACGGAATACGAGTAAATAAGCATAAAGAACCAATGGAAACAAGTTTTTCTTTTTGAGATATTCCCCAACTAATTAAATCTTTATTTATATGTGCCAAATAGTATTGCTTGGTTGCTAATTTCAGCTCGGAAATATCTGTGTCTTTACGGACTTCACCTAATTCCTTAAACAACTCTATTCTTAAACGCCAAAAGTCATCTACTGATTTCTCATCTAACTGCAAAATATATAAGCCCATATATATCTCCTTTAC
>CAMWOF010000222.1 GCA_947175805.1 uncultured Clostridiaceae bacterium | reverse complement strand
TCGAATTACCCGGAGGAATATTCCTCTATTTTGGGAGGCTTTAAGGCGCTGGTGGTGAACCGGATTATCAGTGTCAGCTTCGGGGCGGATATTACCACATGGGGTTATATCAATTATATATCAGAGAATAATCTGCAGGGGGGTATTTCTCAGCCATGCCCTGCCATTGTGAATTATATCGAGCACTATGCGCCGGAGCTGCTTGAGAAGCTGATTCCGATTCACAGCCCGATGATGTGCGCTGCCATCTATGTAAAAAAATATATGCATCTTACGGACAAGCTGGCATTTATCAGTCCGTGCATCGCCAAAAAGATAGAGATGAGCGATTCGAATACATACGGCTATGTTTCTTATAATCTGACCTTCAGCCATTTTATGGAGTATGTGAGAGACCATAATGTAAGCGGTGAGGAGGCATTGGATGAGATAGAATATGGCTTGGGCTCGGTCTACCCTATGCCGGGTGGTCTTCGTGAAAATGTCTACTGGTTCTGCGGCGAAGAAAAATTTATCCGACAGGTAGAGGGAGAGCAGGGAGCGTACCATTTCCTGGCGGACTATAAGAAACGGCTGCAGATGGGACAGAAGCTGCCTTTTATGGTGGATATTTTGAACTGTGACAGAGGGTGCCTCTACGGGACAGGTATTGAGGAGGAACGGAGCACCTCAGAGGATAATTACTATAACCTGCACGAAATCAGAGAGCGCTGCAAGAATAATGACAAGCTTGCGGCATTTTCAAAAGAACTGTCACCGGCGGAAAGACTTGCGCATTTTAACCGCCAGTTTGCAGAGTTGGATATCCATGATTTTATTCGGAACTATACAGACAAATCTGAGATGATTTCCCTGAGGGAGCCGGACGAGGATGCGTTGGAGGATATTTTTCAGCGCATGAAAAAGCGTACCTGGAAGCAGAGAAATATTAACTGCGGCGCCTGCGGCTACGAAAACTGTATGGAGATGGCATTTGCTATCTTTAACGGCAGCAATATGCCGGAGAACTGCATCCACTATATGAAGGATGAGATTCATGAGTTCTCTGTCCGTTTAGAGGAACAAAACAGAAGTATTCTGGAGAAGAATGAACAACTGAAGCGCGCCATTCAGGAGGAGAAGGAGGGTGAGTTATTCATCAACCAGACCATCCGCGCTTTTGCAAAGAGTATCGATATCAAAGACCAGTATACAAAGGGACATTCCTTCCGCGTGGCGGAGTACACCAGAAAAATTGCCCAGCGGCTTGGTTATAACGACAAGAAGATAGAGAATTTTTATCATATTGCGATGCTGCATGATATCGGTAAGGTGGAGATTCCCGAGAATATTCTGAATAAGCCAGGGAGGCTGACGGATGAGGAATATGAAATCATTAAGCAGCACGCGCAGTACGGCTACGATATCTTAAAAGAGATAGACAGTCTGCCGAATTTGGCGCTTGGCGCAGGCTATCATCATGAACGGCCTGACGGGAAGGGCTATCCGAACGGAATGGTGGACAAGGAGATTCCGCAGATTGCCAAAATCATAGCGGTGGCCGATACCTTTGATGCTATGTATTCCACACGTCCGTACAGAAAGCAGATGCCGATGGAGAAAATCATTTCCGAGCTAAAGCGTGTATCCGGTACCCAGTTAGACACCGAGATTGTGAATGTGCTGTTAGAGCTGATTGCAGCAAGGGAGCTTGAGGATATCTCCCAGAGGACAAGTCCTTGATGATATTTCGGTACAAAATTTTAGCTGAATTCAAAGAAAAGCAATAATAGGAGAATTTTATGCCGCACAGCAAAAAGTTTGAACAAATTATGCGGGAGATAACAGGCGCTCTTACAGGAGACTCTAAGCATGACATAGAATACCTAAACCGGATGGTGCAGGAATATCAGGAGCATCCCATGGGAGACGCAATTATAAAGGAACTTAGCAGGCTTTTATATAATATACTTCCAGATGGAGATAAGGACAATCTTAAGAAGGCAGTACAGCAGGAGGGGGCCAGGCTGCAGCTTGCAGTACAGACGGCAATGTATCATATGAAGCAGCAGAAGTATCTGCAGGCGAGAGAGGTATTGTCAAAGGAGCTGAAGCGTTATGAGCGGATGTATGCCGGCTCAGGTTCCTCCAGAGTCGCTATCTATTGCATGGAGGAGCCCTTTGACAGAACGCTTTACAGCTTTTATGGAAAGGAAAAGAAAGAATTTCAGACAGTGGAGGTTCCCTTTGCTATGGCATACTATACCTATGCCATCGTAATGGAGAGGTTGAACCAGGCGGAAGCGGCGAGAAAGGTATTGGACAAAGGGCTTCGCTGGAATCCGTTCTCTGCCCCGCTGCATTTGCAGAGAGCAGAGCTGCTTGGTGAGCATGTGGACGAGCTTGCCTTGCTTGAGGGTTCTAAAACAGCGCTTTTGTACGCATATAAGGCGCCTCTGGTGGCACGCTGTTTTGCCAACTTTGGAAAATACTATCTCAATCAGGATAAGGACGAGCTGGCTATCGGCTGCTTTATGGTATGTCAGCAGTATGATGAAAATAATGAGTCTGCCATGAAAGGACTCAGGACTGCCTATGACAAGACAAAAGGAGAAGTAATTCCTCCGAGTATAGAGCGGTTAAAGGAATTGGCAGCAGCGGAAGAATTGCCCATAGGGGCAAATGGCGACGTGGTAGGCCTTGCTTATACATACGGAAGACATTTTTTCAATGAGAAGCAGAAGGAGCCTACCAGGTATTTTCTCTCCATCGCCTATGATTTGACCTGGGATAAAGAGGTAGAGAAGGTGCTTAAGAGCTTAGAGGACAGGAAAAATTAAATGGCAGGGAAAAAAAAGTTTTACGCAGTAAAAACTGGCAGACAAACAGGTATCCTTTATACATGGAGCGAGTGCGAGGCTTCCGTGAAGGGATATCCGGAGGCGGAATATAAAAGCTTTTCTACAATAGAGGAGGCGGAGCAGTATCTGGTGGGAGGGACTGGGTCGGATGTTCTTCCTTCACAGGGACAGGATAGTGGTATGCAGGGGCAGACAAACAGCAGGAAGCGGTCAGCAAAGACTGTTGCAGGGCAGCTCCCCGGATATCCAGCCAAGAAGGATACATTGACCGCCTATGTGGACGGCAGCTATGATGATGAAAACAAGGTCTATGCCTTTGGCTGTGTTTTTCTTTTTGCAGATGGCAGCATGCGCACATATATCGGGAACGGAACGGAGCCGGCTTCTCTTGCCATGCGTAATGTGGCGGGGGAGATGCTTGGTGCCATGTATGCTATGCAGTTTGCTTTAAAGAATGGTTTTCGGCGGCTGGATATTTGTTATGATTATGTGGGTATAGAGAAGTGGGCTGTCGGAGAATGGAAGACAAATAAGGATTTGACGAAAAAATATGCCGCTTTTATGCAGCGGCAAGGTCATTTTATTGAGGTGCACTACCATAAGGTGGCTGCGCATACAAATCAGGAATTTAACGAGATGGCGGACAGGGAGGCAAAGCGGGGGTTGAAAGAGGCGGCAGGCATACCACCCGTGGAGATGTTGGAATGAGACCTCATGGTCTGTCAGGATATGCCGAATCTATGTATATAGATGAGGCTTCAGCACATCAATGGACATCGGCTTCTAATACAAAATAGAGTTGTAGCAGGTGGCATCGGAAGGAATGTATTCATGAAAAACAGCGGAAAGAGACACAATAAAATATATATTACACTGCTGATTGTTATTTGCCTCGTTTTGTTCGCAGTGCTGGGCGGTGTGCTTTTAAACGTGAGGAAAAATAATCTACGGCTTGCGGGCATAGATTTGTATGGACAGGGGCAGTATGTGGAAGCACTGGCAAGCTTTGATGCGGGCTTAAACCAGTGGGCGCCGTTTTCTGCGGCTCTGGATTTGGATATTATGCTGTATAAGGGAAGTACATATCTGCTGCAGGGGAATTTTCTCGGTGCAAAGAATGTCTATGAGATGGTGGTCAGCGAGAAGCTGGCGCCGGAGCGTGCAGAGACATTCCGGCAGATTGCCTCTGGCCTGCAGTGTTATGTGGAGGGAAAATATGATGAGACTGCGAGTATTTTAACTCCTTATGCCGAGCAGGGCTGTTACGAGTTGTATTTGTATGTGGGCAGCAGCTATCTGGAAATGGGGAAGTATGATGAGATGATGGCTGTATTTGCAGCATATGAGGAGCTGGGGATGGACAGCGGTTTTATGCGGGCGGAGTATGGTGCATATTATATGGGGCAGGGCGATTATGAAAATGCACTGGCGCAGGTACAGGCAGGACTGGCGGTAAATGATGGCTTTCAAAAGGGGCTTCGCTGGCAGGAGATTGTCTGCATGGAGTATATGAAGGATTTCTCCGCTGCCAGGGACAAAATGGCTGCTTATGCAAAGGACTACACCCTTACGGAGCAGGAGCAGAAGGAATGGGATTTTTTGCAGACCAGATGAGTCTGGATATAAAAACACAAGGAGCAGCTTTATGATAGAAACTTCAAGGGAAGCGGAACAGGTGATACTGGTGGCGGTGGAATACGCAGGAGGCGGGGATGCGGAGCCATCTTTAGACGAGCTTGCAGAATTGGTAAAAACCGCCGGGGCTTTCGTACTTGACCGCATGGTGCAGCGACTTCCAAATATACATCCGGCGACCTATATCGGAAGCGGCAAGGTGGATGAACTGCAGATGCTTATCAGGCTGCATGATGCAACGGGGATTGTCTGTGACGATGAACTGAGCC
>CAMWOF010000221.1 GCA_947175805.1 uncultured Clostridiaceae bacterium | reverse complement strand
GAAGGCACCGAGCCGGGATATGATGAACACCCTGGCCAGGAGTGTGCTTATGCTGTATGCCTACGATGACAATCCTGATGACACGTCTATTCCGAACGTGCTTCGGCAGTGTATGCAGTTAATTGCCCAGTTCCCGCTGCTTTCCGTTTACGGATACCGGGCGTACAGGCATTACTATCATGAGGACAGCTTATTTATTCATCCGCCTCAGAAAGAGCTTTCTGCAGCGGAGAATATTTTATATATTCTAAGACCGGACAGCAAGTATACAAAGCTTGAGGCAAAGGTGCTGGATTTGGCGCTGGTGCTGCACGCAGAGCACGGCGGCGGTAATAATTCCACATTTACGACTCATGTGGTAACATCTTCGGGAACGGATACCTATTCTGCAGTGGCTGCTTCCCTGGGCTCCCTAAAGGGGCCAAAGCATGGCGGGGCCAATATTAAGGTAGCGCATATGTTTGAAGACATGAAGCGGGTGGTAAAGGACTGGAAGGATGAGGAGGAAGTGGTAGCTTATCTGCGGGCATTGCTTCACAAGGAGGCATTTGACCGTGAGGGCTTGATTTATGGTATGGGGCATGCAGTATACTCTATTTCTGATCCAAGGTCTGAGGTGTTGAAAGGTTTTGTCGGAAAGCTGGCTGAGGAAAAGGGGCGGGAAGAGGAGATGGCGCTCTATACGTTGGTAGAGCATCTGGCGCCCCGGGTAATTGCAGAGGAGAGAAAGATGTACAAGGGTGTCAGCGCCAATGTCGATTTCTATTCCGGTTTTATATACTCTATGCTTGATTTGCCGACAGAGCTTTATACACCAATTTTTGCCATAGCGAGAATTGCGGGCTGGAGTGCCCACCGTCTGGAGGAGCTGATTAATCAGGGCAAGATTATCCGTCCTGCCTATAAGAGTGTGGCGCCTAAGCGAGAGTATTCGCCGCTCACAGAACGCTAAATAAAATAAGTGAAAATGCCGATATTAATATAGATACATGGATGTATGCACACTCAAATAATTTTTGAGAATTTCAAAAGGATGTGAATGTTATGAAAATTGGTGATGCACAGAAGATTTACAGGGCGAACAGGGCTACCCTTGTAGAGCAAAGGAGGACGCTTGTAAAACGGCGGGATGAGGTAAATCTGAAGCTTAAGACTGCAGCGGACGAAAAAGAAAGGGAGCTGTTTGGGGAAGAAGCAGCAACCCTGGAACTCTCCATCAACGAAGTGAATGAGAAGTTTGACAAGAACCAGGAGGTTTTAGATGCCCTGACAGAGAAGTATGCCGCAATCTGGAATTCGGAGGTTGCAAAGCAGCAGGGTGATGCTATGAATGAGGCGATGGTGGATCTGTCCAAGATTTTAGAGGTTGCTAGGCGTATCTCCAAGGGAGGGAAGGTTCCGTCTACTGACGAGAAAAAACTGATGGATTACAGCATGGAGATGTACATGGCTGCGAAAAATGCAGGCATGATGGCACAGATGAGAAAGCGTAAGCATAAGGAGTACGATTCTCTCTGGGAGGAAGAAGAGGAGAAGAAGGAATACGATCCGCAGGGCAAGGCAGAAAACGCTGAGGCAGGTATGGATTTGCCGAATATAGATATTGCGGCGCCGGCTGCTATGGCAGGTGAGGATGCACCAGCAGAGTAAATATGGGGTATCATGCTTTTTAATGATTGTACAGTAGAATACAAAAAGGGTAACGCTAAGGTTTGCTGTAGAAGCTGCGTTACCCTTTTTTTGCGCGAAGGCAAAGTGAGGATATGTCTGTGCTTGCACAAGACTATCCGAGCGCGCCCGCGAACCCGAGCAGTCTCGCGAAGCGTGACGCTCGTGGTTTAGTTAAGAAGATTCTCATCGGAGCCCTTTAAAATGATTTTCATGACATCTTCGGGAGTTTCTGCCTTGTCATAATCGCCCTTCAGCGTTTCCAGGTAGTGATAGAGTATGCCATTTCGCTCGTTTCGGGCAAGGTATTCCAAGGTCTCTTCCTCTGAGAATATCTGTAAAAATCTTGAGACGCCCAGTGGGACAATTTCTGAGAGAGCGCCCTTTTTGCAGGGGAAATCCACACACTGATGGCAGTATGTAAGTTCCCGGTTTTTGGCACATATGTAATTCTCACAGTGCGTGTGATCAAAATCGCTGTCCACCCGGCAGCCCGGGCATTTACTGATAGTACACAGGCTGCATGGTTTACCGCAGTAGCCGATTCTCTTTTGTATTTGCATAGACATGCCCCTTTCTGATATATCCGTGTTTTCTATAAAGACTATTTTACAACAGTGTGCAAAAAAATTCCATGGACATTAAATTTTCTGAAAATATTAGCACTCAATCGAGTTGAGTGCTAATATTTTTGTTGACATTGAGAAAACAGTGTGCTATATAATTAATTAGAAGCATAAAATCCATGGATATCAACTGCCGATAGCGGCAGACTGTATAAAAAAATGCTTTGGTAACATATCGTTGAGTAAATATGAAAATAATATACAGCAGTGTATGTTATTTACATATACAAGGAGGAATCGTTATGGATGCTGAAAAGTTTACAAAAAAGTCTTTAGAGGTTGTTGAGAACTGCGAGAAGCTGGCTTACGAGTATAATAACCAGGAGATTGACCAGGAGCATATTCTTTACAGCCTCCTCACGGTGGATGACAGTCTGATTGCAAAGCTAATTGAGAAAATGGAGATTAACCTGGAGCATTTTTCCGGGGAGGCGGAACGCCTGGTGGCATATCGTCCGAAGGTTTCCGGCGGCAAGCTGTTTACCAGCGGTGATTTCAATAAAACACTGATGATGGCGGAGAGTGAGGCGAAGCAGTTAGGCGATAGCTTTGTTTCCGTGGAGCATATATTTCTGGCGATACTGAAATACCCGAATAAGGCGGTCAAGGGACTGGTTATGGGGTATGGAATTACGAGGGAGCGGTTTTTAAAGGCGCTGGCTGAGGTGCGGGGAAATAAGCGGGTGGACAGCGATAACCCGGAGTCCACTTATGATTCCCTGGAGAAATACGGCTATGATTTGGTAGAGCGGGCGAGAAATCAAAAGCTTGACCCCGTAATTGGCAGGGATGACGAGATTAGGAATGTCATCCGCATTTTATCGAGAAAGACAAAGAACAATCCGGTGCTGATTGGTGAGCCGGGAGTAGGAAAGACTGCGGCAGTAGAGGGTCTTGCCCAGAGAATTGTCCGGGGAGATGTGCCGGAGGGGCTGAAGGATAAGCAGATTTTCGCCTTGGATATGGGTGCACTGGTGGCGGGAGCCAAGTACCGGGGCGAGTTTGAGGAGCGTCTTAAGGCGGTGCTGGACGATATCAAGAACAGTCAAGGCAATATTATTTTGTTTATCGACGAGCTGCATACGATTGTAGGTGCAGGCAAGACCGAGGGCGCTATGGATGCGGGTAATATGCTGAAGCCGATGCTGGCGCGGGGCGAGCTTCACTGTATCGGCGCTACTACCTTAGATGAATATCGGCAGTATATTGAAAAGGATGCGGCCCTGGAGCGGCGGTTCCAGCCGGTGATGGTGGACGAACCGACAGTGGAGGATACCATTTCCATCTTAAGGGGCTTGAAGGAGCGTTACGAAGTGTATCACGGTGTGAAGATTTCAGATGCGGCGCTGGTGTCTGCGGCGTCCCTGTCCAACCGCTATATTTCTGACAGATTTCTGCCGGACAAGGCGATTGATTTGATTGACGAGGCGTGTGCCCTGATTAAGACGGAGCTTGACTCCATGCCGATTGAGTTGGATGACATCGCCAGAAGGATTATGCAGTTAGAGATTGAGGAGGCTGCGCTTAAAAAGGAGGAAGACCGCTTAAGCAAAGAACGCCTGGCATCTCTGCAAAAGGAGCTGGCAGACATGAAGGAGGAGTTTGCGGGCAAAAAGGCGGCGTGGGACAACGAGAAGGATGACGTGGAAAAGGTGCGGAGCTTAAAGGAGCAGGTGGAGCAGGTAAAAAATGAAATCCAAATAGCACAGCGCGCCTATGATTTAAATAAAGCGGCGGAGCTGCAATACGGCAAGCTCCCAGAGTTGGAAAAACAGCTCGCCCGTTCGGAAAAGGAAATGAACGAAAAAAGCCATGACCTGGTGCATGAGAGTGTCACCGAGGAGGAGATTGCCAAGATTGTTTCCAAGTGGACGGGGATTCCGGTATCCAAGCTGACGGAGAGCGAGCGGAATAAGACCCTGCACCTGGCAGATGTGCTGCGCCAGAGGGTTGTGGGACAGGAGGAAGCAGTAGAGCTGGTTTCTGATTCTATTATCCGCTCTAAGGCAGGTATTAAAGACCCGAGTAAGCCGATTGGTTCCTTCTTGTTTCTCGGCCCTACCGGTGTAGGTAAGACGGAACTCGCCAAGACGCTGGCGCAGGCGTTGTTTGACAATGAGGCGAATATTGTCCGTATCGACATGAGTGAGTATATGGAGAAACATTCTGTGGCAAGACTGATTGGAGCGCCTCCGGGTTATGTGGGCTATGATGAGGGCGGTCAGCTTACTGAGGCGGTCAGAAGAAAGCCATACTCTGTTGTGCTGTTTGACGAGATAGAAAAGGCACACCCGGATGTATTTAATGTACTGTTACAGGTGCTTGACGATGGACGGATTACGGACTCTAAGGGAAAGACCGTGGATTTTAAAAATACGATTCTGATAATGACCTCCAATATCGGTTCCCAATATCTGTTAGAGGGGATTGATGCGTCCGGCGATATTACGG
>CAMWOF010000220.1 GCA_947175805.1 uncultured Clostridiaceae bacterium | reverse complement strand
GATTTAAGGCCGGCAGGAATTATTAAAATGCTTGACCTTCGCCGCCCGATTTATAAGCAGACCGCAGCATACGGCCATTTTGGAAGAAATGACTTGAATCTGCCATGGGAAGCAACAGATATGGCTGATATCTTAAAGAAATATTTGGGGTAAAATATAAAAGTATAGTCGGCTCCTAAGGAGCATCCGACATTTTAATGGAGATACGATATGAAAAACATGCTAAATTTTAAAAACTTCAGCGTGGAAGAACTGGACACCATCCTGAATATGGCTCTGAAAATGAAGCAGCATCCGGAGGATTATACCGAACTCCTAAAGGGTAAAAAGCTCTACACCCTGTTCGAGAAGACCTCCACCCGCACCTTCCTGTCATTTACCAGCGGCATGACAGAGCTGGGAGGCACCTACTATAATCAATTGTGGGAGGACTCCAACTTTGTCCTGGGAGAACCGGTCTCCGAGCTTCGCTATGTGGGAAGAAATGTGGATATTATCATGGCGCGCCTCATCAAAAATGAGACGGTGGAGTTGTTTGGCGCCAATACCACAGTGCCATTTATCAATGGCTGCGACAGCACCTACCACCCATGCCAGATACTGGCGGACGCATTGACCCTGATAGAACACTTTGGGGACTTGAACGTGAAGCTGCTCTATATCGGCGCAAAGAACAACGTCTTTAACTCTCTGGTTGAATTTTTCTCAAAAATGCAGCGGGGCACCCTGTACGGTCTTACCCCGTTGGTAAATGAGACGGCTGTAGAGAAGGATTTCTATGAAAATGCGAAAAAAACCGGATATTATGTAGAATTAGACCCTGCCATGTCCATGGAGGCTGCAAAGTCCTATGTGAAGGAAATGGATGTGCTCTACACCGATACCTGGGTGGATATGGAATTCTTTAACAACCCCGCATACCAGAAGCAGAAGGAAGAGACCCTGGCAAAGATGATGCCGTACCAGATTAATAAGGCTTTTCTGGAGGGCAGTCATGCCAAGGTAATGCACGATATGCCGATGCATGTGGGCTATGAGATTTCTGAGGAAGTCGAACAAGAATTTATGGAATTCATTTTAGACCAGGCAGAAAACCGCCGGCATGCAGAAAAAGCAGTAATGGCATATTTATTGGACAAGAAATTTTAGAATAATGGAGGATTGCTATGAACTTTGATGTTAAAATGTGGGTTAATATCATAATGGCAATCCTCTTTTTAGGCTTTTTGGTACTGTCCGCCCTCTCCGTCCGTGCAATCGTAAAGCAGAGGGATCTCATAATCCTGAGCCGCATCAGCAGGCAGTCCAGCCTGATTGAAGTGTTAGACGTAAATATTGCTTTGGCAGTCGTCGTTTTCCTTGTAATCAAGCGGTTATATTTTTATATACCGCTCCTGGCGGTCTTTGCATTTTTTATTATAACCACCACCCGGCTGCAGAGCGGAATCGCAAACCAGGGCATTTTCATTGGTATGACTTTTATCCCCTGGGAGGATATCCGGTCATACAAGCTGATCAATGACGATATCAATACCATACAGCTTCGCTTCCGGGCAAACCACCGGCAGTATATTATGCGCTGCAACAAAGAGGAACGAGGCGCAATTTTAGCAATCCTCAGAAAATACCGTATTGCTGAACAGTCGAATTTAGGAGGAATCATTACATGAAGCATTTAATTGACCCCATGGATTTAGGCGTGGAAGAAATCAACGACATTTTAGACCTTGCAGACGACATTATTGCACACAGGGAAAAATACAGTACTGCATGCAAGGGCAAAAAGCTGGCAACTCTTTTTTTTGAGCCAAGTACCCGAACCCGGCTGAGCTTTGAGGCCGCCATGATGGAGCTTGGCGGAAATGTATTGGGCTTTTCCGATGCTAATTCCTCCTCCTCCACGAAGGGGGAGAGTGTGGGAGATACCATTCGCATTGTCTCCTACTATGCAGATATTATTGCCATGCGCCATCCGAAGGAGGGTGCGCCCATGTTGGCAGCCGCCAAGGCGCTCGTGCCTATCATCAATGCGGGTGACGGCGGGCACAACCACCCAACCCAGACCCTGACCGATTTAATGACCATCCGTAGGGAAAAGGGCCGGCTCTCTGACTTAACTATCGGCTTTTGCGGCGATTTAAAATTTGGCCGTACCGTACACTCCCTGATTAAAGCCATGTCCCGGTATGAAAACATCCGTTTCATTCTCATTTCCCCGGAGGAATTGCAGATACCAGACTATATCCGTACGGAAGTATTTGACAAAAAAGGAATTTCCTACCGCCAGGTCAGCTCCATGGACGACGTCATGCCAGAGCTTGATATCTTATATATGACCAGAGTACAAAAGGAGCGGTTCTTCAACGAAGCCGACTATATCCGCTTAAAAGACACCTATATACTGGACTGCAAAAAGCTGAAAAAGGCGAAACCGGATTTAAGTATTCTGCACCCTCTGCCGAGGGTAAACGAAATATCCACAGAGGTAGATGACGACCCGCGGGCCTGCTATTTTACTCAGGCGCATAACGGCAAATTTGTGCGTATGGCGCTCATCATGACCATGCTGGCATAATATTTAGATTACGGAAGGGAGACTATGCCATGAACATCGACAGCATACAAAACGGAATTGTACTCGACCACATCACCGCAGGAAAAGCAATGCAGCTCTATAAGGATTTGGAGCTGGAGCGTTTAGACTGCTCCGTTGCCATCATCCAAAATGTAAAGAGCAATAAAATGGGCAGAAAAGATATTCTAAAAATCGACCAGGAAATGTCCGTGAATCTGGATGTCATTGGCTATATTGACCCCGATATCACCGTTAGCATCATTAAGGACGGCGAAACCATTGAAAAGAAAAAGGTAGCGCCCCCGGACCGCCTGATTAACGTAGTGAAATGCAGGAATCCCCGCTGTATCACAACAACGGAACAAGGCATTGATCACATTTTTAAGCTGACTGACAGGGAAAACCGCATTTACCGCTGTCTGTACTGCGAGGACATGCTCAAGCAATAGATGATTTTCCTTAAAATAACCTTAAAAATTTATCCTGTTTTGGCCTCTATTTTTTAGAAAACAGTTTACAAATTTTTTGGATGTGGTATAATAGCAACGATATTATGTGTCTTTATGCGCTTTTTTAGGCAGATTCTATCAACTATTTATAGCATTTGCGTATACTGAATTATGAGGACCTTTGGTTCTCTCATTTGCATTTTTTGATATATTGTGTGATTTAATTCAATATATAAGACATGTGTGTAACTGCACATGGTCAAGTCGCCGCTGGATAATTGGCGACGAGTAATGCTGGAAATAAGAAGCATTTGTCGAGGTGTGAGATGGAACAGTATGTAATCAAGGGTGGTACGCCTTTGCATGGCGAGGTAACAATTGCAGGCGCCAAGAATGCCGCTTTGGGTATTCTGGCTGCTGCTGTTATGACCGATGATGAGGTTATTATAGAGAATGTCCCAAATGTACGTGATACCCGCGTACTGTTACAGGCAATCCAGGGTATCGGTGCAAAGGTACAATATTTAGATGAGCACACAGTTTCTATTTGCGGCAAATATATCCGTAATACAGAGGATTTGTGTGTTGACGATGAATTTATTCGCAAAATACGTGCTTCCTACTATTTGCTAGGAGCATTATTAGGAAAATATAAGCGTTCTAAGGTTGCGCTTCCCGGCGGCTGTGATATCGGGATGCGTCCGATTGACTTACACACCAAAGGCTTTCGTGCACTGGGTGCAAAGGACGAGATTAAGGATTCCATGATTACCGTAAAGGCAGAGCATTTAGTGGGCAGCCATATTTATCTGGATGTGGTGTCTGTAGGTGCTACCATTAATATCATGATGGCGGCATCCCTGGCCGAAGGCAAGACCACGATTGAAAATGCTGCGAAGGAGCCTCACATTGTGGATGTGGCAAACTTTTTAAACAGCATGGGTGCCAATATCCGGGGCGCCGGTACAGATATTATCCGTATCCGGGGCGTGAAGGCTTTAAAGGGCACTACTTATTCTATTATTCCTGACCAGATTGAAGCCGGTACCTTTATGGTTGCTGCGGCTGCCACAAAGGGCGATGTACTCATAAAAAATGTAATTCCAAAGCATTTGGAGGCGATTACCTCCAAGCTGACAGAGATTGGCGCTACTGTGGAGGAATTCGATGATGCGGTACGCGTTATGGCAACAGGCCGGCTCCGTTCCACGAATATTAAAACACTGCCATATCCCGGCTTTCCTACGGATATGCAGCCGCAGATGGCTACCGCCCTGGCGCTGTCTGAAGGCACCAGCATCGTAACGGAGAGCATTTTTGAGAACAGATTCAAGTATGTAAACGAATTAACGCGCATGGGCGCCCACATGAAGGTAGAGGGCAACGTAGCCATTATCAATGGCGTAGAAAAATTTTCCGGCGCTAATGTCTGTGCTCCTGACCTGCGTGCCGGCGCTGCATTGGTCATAGCAGGTCTGGCTGCTGATGGCTTTACGGTGATAGAAGATGTGCGCTATATTCAGCGGGGCTACGAGAAGTTCAGCACAAAGCTCCGTGGCTTAGGCGCCAGCATCGAGCGCGTAGAATCCGAAAAGGATATCAAAAAATTCAAGCTGCAAAGCCAGGCAGTGTAGTTCAATTTTAAAATCTGAAATATTGTGTGCGATATAATCATTACCACCAGCTTAGCTGGTGGTTTGCTCTGCGGCTATAAGCCGCTG
>CAMWOF010000219.1 GCA_947175805.1 uncultured Clostridiaceae bacterium | reverse complement strand
ATTTAATTGAGATAGGAGAAACGCATCATGGGTAAAGGTATCAATAAATTTTTAAACATGTTTTCATTGAACGATGAGGACGGGTATGATGATGACTTGTTTGATGAAGACGACGATGATGAATATGATGATGACGATGACTATGAACGTAAATCATCATTTTCCGTATCCAGTCTGTTCGGTTCAAAGTCAAAACATGATTATGATGATGACGACGATGATGATGATTTTGATGACGACGATGATGATGATTTTGAATTCTTAAAAAAGAAAAAGCCCGCCTATTCCGACAACGACAGTGTACAACGACAGTCACAGCGGCAGTCATCATCAAGTAAGCTGGTTTCATTTAATGGCAGGTCATCCAAAAATAATTATAATAATAGCAGAGGTAGCACAGTGTACGTAATCAAACCGCAAGATTTTAATGAGGCGCAAACAGTAACAGAGTATTTAAGAGAAGGTAAGGCAATTGTGGTCAATTTAGAGGGAATTGACTTGGCAGTTGCCCAGAGGGTCATTGATTTTGTCGGCGGCTCCTGCTTTGCCTTAGACGGTTCTCTGCAGGCGATTTCTTCCAATATCTTTATTGCTGCACCACAGGCAGTGGATGTGACAGGTGATTTGAGAAATGAAATCCTGAATGAAAATACTGTTTCACCGGATTTAACAAAATATTAATATGAAAATTATGATTGGTCGGCTCCTGCAGAGCATTCGACATATTGATGGGAGGGAAGCTATATGATAACACCGGTAGACTTTAGAAACAAGTCATTTCGGACGGGTATCGGGTATGACAAAAAGGATGTGGACAGCTTTATGGTGGAGCTTTTGCGCAACTATGAAGAATTATACCGTTCTAACGCACAGCAGATATCCGAGATTAAGGACTTAAGCGACAACATCGTCCGATACCAGGCGATGGAAGACTCCCTGCAGCGCGAGTTGATGGTTGCAGAAAAGACATCGGAGGAAATGATTCAGGAAGCTGCAGATAAGGCAAAAAAGATTGAGGCAGATGCCAAGGCGAAGGCGAAGCAGCTTATTAAGACAGCTAAGGAGGATTTGGCGTTTACACATACCCAGACCATTGCGCTTGCCAGAATGTATGCCAGCATGAAGACGCAGTTAAATATGATATTTAAAAGCTATGTAGATATTGTAAATGGCGAGGATTTATCCATGGATATTGATGCGATGGAAGCTTTTGGTGCAGTACCGGAGGAAATTATCGATGCCATCAATGCAAGCGAGGTTGTTCCGGAAATGAATTTTGCTGCCTCTGCATACATTCAAAAGATGCCTGCAGGCGGACAAAAGTCGCAGGCAGGCGGAGGTGCAGCCTTCGGCTCCTTTGACGGTGACCCGCAGATGCGGGATGAGTCACCATTGGGAGGAATGTCTGACGGCGCATTTACCGGCACTATCAATGGAGAACGGGGTGATGTTGCAACCGCCGGCTTTGGTTTCTCCTCCCTGGCAGAGAACGAGTCCTATAAGGATCCGTTTGATGGGGTAAATGTAGAGAGCACCAACGAGTATAACGATGACTTAAAAGATCCCTTCGGTGGGCAAAGCTCCGGTAGCGGCCAGGCAGCGCCGAAGCGGACAAAGAAAAAGCCTGCACCGGCACCGGAATATACGGAGTCCGCAGATAATGCTTATGCAGAACCGGGTTATCAGGAGAGCGGCTATGCGGCACCTCCATACGATGAACCGGCGGCAGGAGAGGACTATGCGCAGGCAGCTGGTTATGACCAGCCGCAGTACGATGCACCACAGTATGACGCACCGCAATACGATGCACCACAGTATGACGCACCGCAGTACGATGCACCGCAGTATGACGCACCACAATACGATGCACCAGGCTATACCGGAACAGAAAACACGGCTTCTGGCTCCTTGCACTATTCTGAAGAAATTCCAACAGTGAATTTTGGAGATGATGATGAGGATGAGGAATCCGATGCACTTTCCGGCGATATTGAGGACAAGAAAGCAGCGGGTCCGAGACTGCTCGGAAATGGTGATGATGAAGATGATGATTTTAGTTTTTCATAAATAATTCAAGATAGAATTCATTTTATGCCATATACGCACACTGCGGTATGGCATAAGTTTTTAACAGAGAAAGGAATACGGTAATATTATGGATAATAAGATGACTGTACATATGAACGGGCAGCCGATATATGACATTATATTTACACAGAGTTTCGATGCCCTGCCTGAAGAAATGGAAAGACTAAATATAAAAAATAGGCGGATTATGGTAGTTTCTGATATGAATGTAGGCACCATTTATACCCAGGGCATTGTAGATTTGCTGCGGGATTACTGTAAGGAAATTCAATCCTTTATTTTTAAGGCGGGAGAGAAGAACAAGAACCTGGATGTGGTTCGTTCCCTCTATGAAGCGCTGATTGTAAATGAGTTTGACCGGGGGGATATGCTTGTTGCGTTAGGCGGAGGCGTAGTGGGTGATTTGACCGGCTTTGCAGCAGCCACATACCTTCGTGGAATTGACTTCGTACAAATTCCTACCAGTCTGCTCGCACAGGCTGACAGCAGTATCGGTGGAAAAACCGGCGTTGATTTCTCTTCCTACAAGAATATGGTGGGCGCTTTTCATATGCCAAAGCTTGTATATATTAATGTTAGTACATTGAACAGCTTACCTGACCGGGAATTTGTATCCGGTATGGGGGAGATTATCAAGTACGGCATGATTCGGGACGCTGACTATTTCCGCTGGCTGATGCAGCATACCAGAGACATTAAGGCGAAGGATACCGAAACTTTGCTGGAAATGCTTCGTGTGAGCTGTAACATCAAGCGTGAGATTGTGGAAAAGGACCCAAAGGAGCAGGGAGACCGCGCGCTGCTTAACCTAGGGCACACGATTGGCCACGCCATTGAGAAAACACTGAATTTCGAGCTTCTGCACGGGGAATGTGTTGCTATGGGATTGATTTTTTCCAGCAAACTTTCTGAGCAGAAAGGTTTGATTTCCTATGAGGACTATGAGGAAATTTGTGATTTAATCACTGCATTTGAATTTCCTGATTTCCCTGAGGATTTGAACATAAAAAAGGTTATTAAGGCAACAAAAAACGATAAGAAGCGGGCTTCCGGTCAGATTAAATTTATTGTATTGAAGAAAATAGGGGAGGCATGCATCGATATGTCTGTGACAGACGAAGATATGGAGAATGCAATTAATGCAGTATATGAAGAAATTGAGTAGATATTTGATACCATTGGTTTCTGCAGCCATATTAATCGGAATTGACCAGCTTACAAAATATCTGGTAGATACAAATATGGCACTGAATGATTATATAGAACTGATACCAGGGATTTTTGGGTTATGCTATATCCAAAACAGCGGAACCGCCTGGGGCATATTTGCAGGCATGCATATGCACTATTTCTTTGTCGTCATGACGGCAGTACTGCTCTTAGCTATGGTATTTGCATATGTCTGGTTTTTGCGGGATTTCAAGTTCCGCCCGTTGAATATCGTGCTTGTAGTTTTATTTTCCGGCGCTATCGGCAATATGCTTGATCGCATCCGGTATCACTACGTCATTGACTTTTTGTACTTTAAACTGATAGATTTTCCGGTATTTAATGTGGCGGATATCTATGTGGTTGTCTCCATGTTTTTGCTGGCGTACCTGTTGCTGTTCAAGTATAAGGATGAGGACTTTCAATGGAAAGCAGAGAAAAATAAAAAAAGCGATCAAAATGATGCATCCGACATATAGGAGAAATAAAACAAATGGATACCGAAATAATGACATATACGGCAGAGGAGGCTGACATAGGCATCCGTCTGGATAAATTTCTTGCAGATAAGCTAAATGATTGTTCCAGATCTTATATCCAAAGGCTGATAGAGCAGGGGCATGTAAGTGCAGCGGGAAAGCAGCAAAAGGCGAATTATAAGCTGCGCCAGGGCGATACCGTTTATGTTGAAATACCAGAGCCGACAGCCCTAGACGTCTCTGCGGAGGACATTCCTCTTCATATTATTTATGAAGATGCGGATATTTTAATCATAAACAAGCCAAAGGGCATGGTGGTACACCCGGCAGCCGGTCATGATAAGGGTACGCTTGTAAATGCAGTTATGTACCACTGTAAAGATAATTTGTCCTCGATTAACGGCGTGCTGCGTCCCGGCATTGTCCACCGCATTGACAAGGATACCTCCGGTGTTTTGGTGGTCTGTAAAAATGACAGGGCGCATCAGAAAATTGCGGAACAGTTGAAGGTTCATTCTATTACAAGAAGATACCGGGCTATCGTACACGGTATTCTAAAGGAAGATACAGGAAAAGTCCATGCGACCATCGGAAGGCATCCAACAGAGCGGAAGAAGATGGCGGTTAATATCGAAAACGGCAGGGATGCCATTACGCATTACAGGGTGCTGGAGCGTCTTAAAGGCTTTACTTATATAGAGTGTACGTTAGAAACCGGCAGAACCCATCAGATTCGCGTTCACATGGCATCCATCGGACATCCGATACTGGGAGATACGGTATATGGCCCGAAAAAATGTCCTGTCAAGGGGTTAGAGGGACAAACCCTGCACGCTATGTGTCTGGGCTTTATCCATCCGACTACTGGTAAATATGTGGAATTTGAGGCGGAATTGCCGGAGTATTTTAGGCAGCTGCTGCAGACCTTAGGCTCTGAAATGTAAAATACAATATGATATGAATCATCACAAGTTTACATAATAATATTATGTTTTATCAG
>CAMWOF010000218.1 GCA_947175805.1 uncultured Clostridiaceae bacterium | reverse complement strand
GCATTTACCACACATGCGCTGCGGTTTAACACCTGCTGCCCCGGCTGGCTGATGCCCAAAAGCCCGCTTTTGCCGGAACCCTTTGCCTGAAAGGAATACTCCCTTACAAGCCGCGCCATACGGCGGAGCAGGTGATCCTGAAACGCTATGCGCTTATATTTATTTTCATAAAAATAGGAATCGAAGCCAGCCGTTTTTCCCGGCACATGGATGCTCACCTTGGATGGCGACGCAAAGGGGTCACCTTGTACATGGTCAATGGATAATATATACTGGGAAAACTGATATCTCCCTTTTGTATCCTTATATGCGGGATATCCCCTGTGATCAATCCTGTTTAACAAATTCCTCAAATCGCCTGATGTGTTGATGCTGCCGCCTCCCATAAGCTGCCTGCTCCCTTCATTGTTTGTATATTTTAGGCGTTTACAAAACTCGTATTTCCACATTGATGTATATACAATCGAGTTTCGCAAACGCCTATTTCTATCCAGACTTTACTTAAAAAATCCAATCATGTCTTTCAGCTTCTCTGAAAGCGTACGTACCTCCTGGGAAACATCGCTAATCTTTCCCATATCCTGACTTACCGCATTGGCAGAGGCTGTAGTCTGCTCCGATGCCGCTGCATTTTCCTCAGAAATTGCGGATAAGCTTTCTATTGTGTCACCAATGCTATCCTTGACTGCATTGATGCTATCCACATCCTGCTGAATCTGCATTGCCTCGTCTGATACGTTCTGCACATTTTGTAACACAATGTCGAACATATCTGCTGTCGCCTGCAGTTTCTCAATCTGCTCTACTGCAGAATGGTTCAGAATACCGGATAGACGGCTTGTCTCCTGAATATCATTTACCAGCCTTCCGATAATATTGCGAATCTCCTTGGCAGCTTGGGCGCTGCCCTCCGCAAGTCCGCCAATCTCGGAAGCGACCACAGCGAATCCCCTGCCCTGCTCTCCGGCTCTCGCAGCTTCAATGCTGGCATTCAAAGAAAGCAGGTTTGTCTGACTGGAAATATCTTCAATGGTTGTCAGAATCGTATTAATTTGATTTGCCGCCTCCACATTTCTCTCAGACTGCACCACAATATTATCTATATTTCCCTTTGTCCTCGTGTTTATGTCAATCAGCTCTGACATAGTATTCTTGGCCTGCATAGAGGTCTCTGAGGCCTCACCAGATTTCTCTGCCAAATCTGCTACTGCCCCGCCAATCGTATCTAATGTAGCATTCAGCTCCTGAATATTTGCCATGGCATTTGCCGTATCCCTCGCCTGGGAGGACGAACCCACCGCCACCTCATCAATCGCCGTACTCACCTGCTGAAGCGCTGTTTCCGTGGTGCCGATAACATCGGAGAGCTCCTCAGATTCACTGTCCAAAGTATCCGCATTGTGTTTGATTTCCTGCACAATACCTTGAAGCCTGCCGGACAGCCCCTTTATATTCTCCGCCAATATTCCAATTTCATTGCCTCTGTCTATCGGATCCACGCTGATAGAAATATCCAATGCACCCTCGCTGAGCTCAGAAACCGCTTGCGTCAGGCTCTTGATTGTACTGACAATCATGCGCACCGCAAAAATGATAACCGCCGCGATTAAAACCAGCAAAAACAGATTGCCTAACACCATGCTCCGAATTGTATTCGTAATATGCTTCTGGCCCTCCGCCCTCGGATAGCCTACAAATACCATACCGGCAACAGAACCGTCCTCGTTTTCCAACGGCTCGTAAGACACATAGGAAGCCACGCCATTTACAACCAGGTTCTCGTTAAAGTAAGACTTCTTATCCTCTAACACAGCCTTCGCCACCTTAGCGTCCGCCTGTGTGCCCACAATATAGTTTCCCTGTTCATTCTTCAGGGTTGTCATCACCCGCACATCCCCGAAAAACAGTGTAACATCATAGTCCTTCTCAGACTTGATACTGTTTAACATTTCCTGCAGCTCGGTCAAATCGCTTTCTCCTTTGTAAAGCACACCATCCTCATAACGCCAATCACCCTCGTATGAGTATTGCAAGTTTTCCCGCAGGCTATACGCCACCGAACTGACACTATTCTCGTTAGATTCCTCCAATGCCTGTGACAGTTTAGAAACACCTACAAACAAAGATAAAACTGTCAGTGCAATCATAGGCACAACGGTAACCAGCGTCAACAGCACCCCAAATGATATTTTGCCTCTTCGCATAAATATTTTCCTCCTCTCAGTCGAACGGATATCAGCAAAAATTCATACCGCCCTCCGAATCGCGCTAAATATGAAGAGTATTATAACATGGTTTTCATAAAATATCAAATTTGCCATTATGAAATATTTTTTTAAGTAAAATCACCATAAAATCTTAAGTATTTCTGTGTTGTTTTATTGTCTGTCCGGCTATATAATAAAGCCAAAAGTAAAAAGGAGAATAAAACCGACTATGAAAAAAACAAGAATATGCAAACGCATCTTTGCCGCCATGGCATGCATTTCCATGGCAGCCTCACTCATATTTTCCCATTCTATACCTGCACTGGCGGAAGATACGAAGACAGACGCTCCTCATAGCACAGAGGATATAACCGAAGCAGACGAGGATGTACTGGACGATGCGGAACAAAAAGGGAGCAATCTGGACACGACCATCGTTACCCTTGGCGCCGACCTGACGGATGAACAGCGCGCCACAGTACTCTCACTGCTTGATTTAACAGAAGTGGATTTAGAGGACTGCATTGTGCTGGAGATTACCAACGACGACGAACATGAATATCTGGACGAATACCTTGCTGCAGATGTTATAGGCAAGCGCGCCCTCTCCTCTATCCGGCTGGACAAGGCAGAGGAAGGCACCGGTATTGAGGTGACCACAAACAATATTAATTACTGCACAGAGGCCATGTATGTAAGTGCATTGGCAACTGCCGGCCTGAAGGATGCGGAAGTAAAGGTTGCCGGGCCCTTTTCCATCTCCGGCACCGCCGCTTTGGTGGGCACCATCAAGGCATATGAGGTTCTGACCGGCGAAGAAATTTCAGCCGAGGTTATTGATACTGCCACAGACGAGCTGGTTACCACCGGCAAACTCTCGGAGGAGCTGGGAGATGCCGCCAAGGCAACAGAGCTTATCGGTTTTGTAAAAAATGAAGTAGTTGCAGGGGACGTGGAGTCCGAGGAGGATATCCGACGCATCATAGAGGATGCTGCAAAGGAAATGGATATTACCCTATCCGATGAGTCTGTGGACAATATTGTAGGCGCCATGAAAAAAATCAGCAAACTGGATTTGGATGTGGACAGCTTAAAGAAACAGGCAAAGGGATTGTACGACAAGCTAAAGCAGTTAGATATTAATTTTGATTCTGAGAAGGCACAGGGTTTTCTCAGTAAAATTACAGAGTTCTTCCAGAAAATATTTAAGGCAATCAAGGGATGGTTCTAAAAAACATACATTTATATGCCTTGCACAGACACAGTGCAGCAATGCTAAAAACACGCCATTTTCCAAGCTATCTGGATGCGGCGTGTTTTTTGTAAGGCATAACATCGCTTTTGTAATGGGAAAGCCTCACCATTCAAACTACACTCCCATTGTTATACCAAATATATTTTTTCCACCTTCCCGCAGATACCAAAGCTTTCCTCCATGCTTTTCCACAATTATTTTTGAGATAGCCAGCCCAAGCCCTGTACCTCCATCGCTTTTTCTTGTCTTGTCTCCTCGCACAAAGGCAGAAAACATCTGTTTTGCAAGTGTATCATCAATACATTCCCCGTCATCCGTTACCCGTATAGAGAGTTCCCTATCCTTCTTTTCACATATAACCTCTATCGTATTACCGGTTTTATTGTATTTGCTGGCATTAGACAGCAGATTCCCCATCACCCTTGCAAACAATTTCATATCCATATCAACCATAATTTTTTCTTCCGGAATATCAATGGTAAAATCGAAGCCTGCACCCTCAATCTCATCATAATACTCCGCACAGATTTTTCTTAAGAATTCACTGGCATTGACTTTTTCTATATTCAGGTTATAGTCCGGATTATCCATTTTAAGCATAAAAAACAGTTCCTCTGTCAGCATTTGCACTCTGTCAGCTTTTGCATCAATGGTATGGTGGTATACTGCCTGTTTTTCCTTTGGCACCAAACCTGCTTCTAATGCATTCGCATAGCTTTTTATCGTGGCAATCGGCGTTTTTATATCATGGGAAAGCTCAAGGAGCATTTGATTTTTCTGTGCAACCAGTCTTGTATTCTCTTCCTTCTGCATTTCCAGCTCTTTTGTCATCATATTAAATGTATCCACAATCTGCTCAAATTCCGCCTCCGTTTTGATATCCAGTATCACTCCGCTTTCTCCAGAGCGGATTCTTTCCATTCCATTTACCAGTTTATCTAAGGGATATTTGATTTTTTTTCGCAGATAAAGACTAAACAATAACACTTCAAAAAATAATAATATTAGAAATAGCACATTAAAAACACGGTCTTCTCCATGCGCCTCAGAAGTATTATCCCCATTAAAAACAACCGTCACATGGGGCTGCATGACATTTCTGCTGTATATACACAAAAAATATTTATCTGGATTTTCTATCTTATAAATAAAGCCAATATAACTTTCCTTTTCATCCATAACATTCATTTCAAAATTTACAGAATTTTGTTTCTGTACTTCTGTAATGGCAGTCAGTTCATAAATATCATCCTGTGTATATTTTTGTATATCTGTTTTCTTATCTCCATAAACCTTTATGACCTGATAATTCGAGTCAAGCTCCTCTACCCATCCGCCCATCCTTTTTAC
>CAMWOF010000217.1 GCA_947175805.1 uncultured Clostridiaceae bacterium | reverse complement strand
CTTATCAGATTACTTTTTTATCTTCATGGTTTTTACGTATCCTGTCTTTTTGCTGAAAAGCTTTTTATATGCTTTGAGCTTCTTTGACGGTACCTTTATAACAGCCTTTTTGTGTATTCCTTTAATTGCGTTTGCCCCGACTGATTTCAGCTTAGAGGTTTTCACCGTGATTGTTTTTAGTTTTTTACAGCCGTAGAAGCATTGACTGCCCAGCTTTGTTACCTTAGAGGGAAGTGTAATTTTGGTCAGGGCTGTACATTTGTAAAACGCCTGCTTGCCTATTGTTGTCACATTCTTACCCATCTCAATGGTCTTTAGCTTTTTGCAACCGTAAAATGCACTGCTGCCGATAGATTTTACATTTTTTCCTATTTTAAGGACTGTAAGCTTTTTGTTGTTTTTAAACGCTTTGGCGGCAATGGATGTCACTTTATAGGTAACGCCGTCAAGGGTAACTGTGGCAGGAATTACCACAGTGCTTCCGGATTTTAGGGAGCCTGCGTATGCTGCCTCAGCACCGGTCACGCTGTCACCCTTTTTTTTGCCGCCGGCAGTTACCTGATACTTAGCGCTATTCTCCGTATCCTCCAATATATCACCCTGTTTATGTTTTACCGCTTCAGCCTTTACAACGGTAAAGTTGACGGTAAAGCTCAGTGCCGGATTCTCTTTTAGGGTGTAGGATATGGTGGCTGCTCCCGGATTTAGTCCGGTAATGACGCCATCGTTATCTACCGTTGCATATTTGGTGTTGCTGACAGACCAGTTGAAATTTTCCCCGTCTAATATCGCATATGCATAACTCCAGCCTGCATTGACGATTACTGGTTTTATCTGCTCGGTTTTGCCTTGCATTATCGTCAGCTGATTATAGGGATAACAAAACTCCAGGTCATGGTCAGGCAATACCTGAATATTCATGGAGATATCCTTGTTTGCAGGCTGTGCTCCCGAAGCCGCACTGTCACAGCCGAACAATTGTACCCAAAAATATGTGTCTCCCTGGCTGAAACAGCCTACGCCCATAGTTGTATAGCTTGATGTCAGAATATTTTGCCTGTGTCCAGGGGAATTCATCCATTGCTGCATCGTTCCGATTGCCGTGGGATTGCCGGCGGCAATATTTTCGCCGTATGCTTTATTGCTGATAGAAAAGCAATCCAGCCCATTTGGCCTGGTATGGCTAAAATCCAGGCAGCACTCCGCTGCCCGGCACATTGCAGCGTCCAGTAAATCCATATCCATGGTCAGTGCGCTAAGCCCGGCCTTGGCGCGCTCCGTATTTACCTGCGCCAAAACCTCGTATGCTTTATCATAGTAATAGCTGCCGCTTATTTTTAAATTGTAGAGGATGCAATAGCTTCCGTCTGACATCAGAGTCAGCGTATCGGGAACTTCATACAATGCTTTGCTGCTGCCGTAAAATGCATCCCCTGATATAAACGTAATGCCTGCCGGTATCTGTACATATTCCAAATTCTTACAATTATAAAATGCAAATCCTTTAATCTTTTTTACTGTGGATGGCAGGGTGACTGTGGTTATCTTGTCACAGTTCATCATACAGCGCATGCCCACAACCTCAAGCCCTTCTTTAAAGGTGACGGACACCAGATTAATGCAGTCCTGAAACAGACGGTACGGCGTCTCCTTGATGCCTCCGCCTATCACTGCCGTCTGTAGGCTTTGGCACTGGTCAAAAACTCCGTCTCCAAGAGATGTCACGGTGTCCGGAATTACTGCCTGCGTCAATCCTGAGGCATAAAACGCCCAGTCACCTATTGTGGTGACCTGTGCCCCGATGTCGACTGTCGTCAAATGCGATGCATTGGAAAAGGCATTGGATTCCAGCTTAACCACGGTGGACGGTATCGTATACGTGGCTGCCAAATTTCCTGCGGGATATGTATAAAGAACGGTTCCATCATAGGAGCAAAGAGCGTTGTCAATCACCCTGTAGCTTGTGCTTGCGCTGTCCACCGTAATATTGGCAAGGTCAAAAGCTCCATGGCCGATGCTGTCCAATGATGTAACGGATGCCGGAATGTGCAGGCTTGTGAGCTTAGAGCCGTAGAACGGACACATCTCAACCTTGCTGACGCCGTTTGGAATGTCTAATGTTGAAATTGCCGTTTGCTGAAATGCGTAAGCGCCAATTGTCTTTAAGCCTGAGCCGAAAGTAACCCCGGACAGCGAGGTACAGTCAGCAAATGCGGCTGTGCCGAGGGAAACCAGCGCATCAGGAAGCACAACATTTTTTAAACTGCTGCATCCAAAGAAAGCGGCCTCTCCAATATCTGTCAGCGTAGAAGGGAAGGACACCGTCTGTATATTATAACATTGGGTAAATGCCTGGACTCCGATTGCTGTAATGCCTTCGCCGATGACAACCCCTGTAATGGATGCCCTTTCACTGTACCATGGTGCATTGCCGTTGTAATCTGAGATTGCCCCGGTTCCGGTTATCGTCAGAATACCGTCCTCCGACAGCGTGTAGCCGGCGTTCGTTCCGCATGTATCCTGGGCGCCACTTTCATAGTGTGCAAGTGGTATCTCACTCTCCTCTGGCGATGTCAGGGAATAACCGGCCGCTGCGCTTTCGTCTGGCTCCGCAGCTTCCTGGCTGTCGGAAAAATCGCCATCCTCCATCCTTACGGCAGGTTCACCTGTCACGGGCTCCTCTGCGCAGACAGAGCCCGCCATGCCGGCACATAACATAAGAGCTACAAAAAAACTTTTTAAATATCTGCTCATAAAATCCCTCCTGAGTGAAAAAGAAACTGCACAGTAACCGAATCTGATAATAATCATTACGCTTAAAAGCCTGCACAGTCTCTTTTTAAAACAGATGCTGTTTATAGCATCCAAAATATATAGTTCACAATGTGGCGATAGAATTTATGCCTTGCCAACGGAACCGAACAGCTCCATCTTCTCCTTTACAGTAGCCTTGATGGCCTCTGCACCCGGAGCTAACAGCTTACGAGGGTCAAAGCCCTTGCCCTGCTGATCCTTACCCTCCTCAATGTATTTTCTCGTAGCCTCCTGGAAGGATAATTGGCACTCGGTATTTACATTAATCTTAGAAACGCCTAAGGAAATCGCCTTCTTAATCATGTCAGCCGGAATACCTGTACCACCGTGAAGTACAAGCGGCATAATGCCGGTCTTCTGCTGAATGGCATCTAAGGTGTCAAAGCTCAGGCCTGCCCAGTTGTCCGGGTATTTGCCGTGGATGTTGCCGATACCTGCAGCCAACATATCCACGCCCAAATCTGCTACAGCCTTACACTCATCCGGGTCAGCACACTCGCCTGCGCCGACAACGCCGTCTTCCTCACCGCCGATGGAGCCAACCTCTGCCTCGATGGACATGCCCAGATGATGGGCAACGGAAACCAATTCCTTTGTCTTCTCGATGTTCTCCTCAATCGGATAATGAGAACCGTCAAACATAATAGAAGTGAAACCGGCTTCAATACACTTGTAGCAGCCTTCGTAGGTGCCATGGTCTAAGTGGAGTGCCACAGGAACGGTAATTCCAAGCTCCTCATCCATAGCCTTTACCATAGCGGAAACGGTTTTGAATCCGGTCATGTACTTGCCGGCACCCTCGGATACGCCTAAAATTACAGGGCTGTTAAGCTCCTGTGCAGTCAATAACACAGACTTTGTCCACTCTAAGTTGTTGATATTGAACTGACCTACCGCATAGTGTCCCTCTTTAGCCTTTTTTAACATCTCTGTTGCTGAAACTAACATTTTATAACATCCTCCGTATCATAATATTTGCGCATGCATAACAAACCCACGCACTTAAGTTTATTATACCCCAATCGGCATAAATTGAAAAGGGGATAATTTCGGGAGATTTGCATAATTTTTGGAGATTTTTCAATGTCTCATTTTGTATGTTTTGGAAGCTGAAGCTCGAAGGTGGTCACATTGTCCTGGCTGGAGGCGGTGAGACATCCCTGGTGGAGCCGCACAATTTCCCTGGCCACGGACAGTCCCAGCCCGGAGCCGCCGGTAGCTGAGGAACGGCTGCTGTCTGCCCGGTAAAACTTCTCGAAAATAAGCGACAGCTTGTCCGGCGGGATGGTATCGCCCTGATTGGAAATATATATGTAAATTGTTTTCCTGCGTTCTTCCGCCCTGATGCGCAGCAGGGAATCATTATAACTGTAATTTACTGCATTTTTCAGGAGATTATCAAATACTCTTGCCAGCTTATCGCTGTCACCGAAATATATGAGGTTGGAGGCGATGTCGTCCTCCACGGTAAGTCCGTGCTCATTGAACAGCGGATAAAACTCATCAAGAATCTGGCGGAGCATCACGGACAGATTCAGCGTTTCCTTTGTCAGTGAAATATCATGGAGGTTAAACTTGGTGATGTCAAACAGCTCGGTTATCAGCTCCTCTAACCGGAGGGCGCGGTCCAGCGTGGTGTTTACATACTGTGTTCGGATATCTGCGGGCAGGTCGGGCGCCTCGTCCAGCAGGTGGAGGTAACCGATGACGGACGCCAGCGGAGTTTTTAAATCGTGGGCGAGATATGCGACCAGATCATTTTTCCGGCTTTCGCTTTCCTTGGAGGCAAGCTCCCGAAGCTCCATTTTTTGCTGTACCTGGATTAACTGTGACTCCAGTTCCCGGAGCTCATAAGGCAGCGAAATCGTAGTATGGGTATCGTCAAAGATCTGCTCTACCGCCTGTTCAATGGCATGCAAATGCCTGGAGAATCGGACAATGATTGTTCCAAAGGAAAAAAAGGCGAGAAAACACGCCAGCACGCCGATAATCGTGTATTTATATTCTACCCACGGCTCGTATAAATTGTATTTGCTCAGAAGCATCCTGATATCCCAGGCAAAATAC
>CAMWOF010000216.1 GCA_947175805.1 uncultured Clostridiaceae bacterium | reverse complement strand
GAATATATTACCTGTATTGACGGCATTGTTTATAACGGGACCTGCGGCAATCGGGATTTTGATTTTGGTTTTTCTGGTCGGAGTAGCAGTGTTTGCCTATTTGAATGAGGTTATCGTGCGCCTGCCGAAAAAAGAAAAGCTGCTGGGAAAATCCCCTCACTCTTCTGAAAAGCGCTCAATCAGGAGATTGTTTATTATGCTTTTGGGCGGTGTTTTGGCGGCGCTCGTCATTCTCTATTATCATTTTACGCCCGCTGCACTGACGATGTTTTTGCTGTACAGTGTGTTGACGGTAATTACATTTATTGATGCGGATACCCAGGAAATTCCGCCAGTGTTAAATATTATTATCTTCGTATTAGGTATTTTATCCATCTGGACCATGCCGGGTATGCCGCTTTTGGAGCGGATTATTGGCATATTCTGCATCAGCCTGCCTTTGTATCTGATAGTGATTGTGATACCGGATGGCTTTGGCGGCGGTGATATAAAAATGATGGCGGCAGCAGGATTTTTCCTAGGCTGGAAGGCAACGCTGGTTGCATTTTTTATAGGTGTAGTTATGGGCGGTGCATATGGCGCCTTTTTGCTGATTGCGAAAAAGTCTGACAAGAAAGCGCATTTTGCCTTTGGCCCCTTCCTCAGCGTAGGTATCGCCATTTCTGCCTATGCGGGTATCGGCGTAACGCTGATGAACCACTATCTGGAGCCTTTTAAAATTATGATGCAGCAGATGTAGCTTTGAGGGGAGCACAGGCATGATTTATACGGTGACATTAAATCCTTCACTGGACTATATGGTGGCTGTAGACAATCTACAGCTTGGAAAGACGAACCGCACTGCCAGAGAGAATATTTCCCCCGGAGGCAAGGGCATCAATGTATCTATGGTGCTTAAAAATCTTGGTATGGACAGCACTGTACTGGGGTTTGCTGCGGGCTTTACCGGGCAAGCGATAACAGACGCACTTTCCGAGATGGGGCTTTCCACGTCTTTTATCAAAGCGGAGCGTGGGATGTCCAGAATCAACATCAAGCTCTCTGCCGGGGAGGAGACGGAGATAAACGGAACAGGGCCGGTGATATCCGAGGAGAATCTGGAGTGTCTGTGTTCCCGGTTGGATGGGATGAGGGACGGTGATATTTTAGTGCTTTCCGGCAGTGCTCCGGCAATGGTTCCCGATACGGTTTATGGGGATATCATGAAGCGTTACCAAGAGCGGGATATTTTGTGTGTGGTGGATGCGGGCAAGGGCTTGCTGAAAAATGCCCTGCCTTTGCAGCCCTTCCTTATAAAGCCGAATAAGCAGGAGCTTGAGGAAATCTTTGGTACGCCGCTTCATGACAGCGGGGAAGTGATTGCCTGTGCAAAGCAGCTTCAGTCCCAGGGCGCAAAAAACGTCATTGTCTCCTTGGCGGGTGACGGCGCAGTTATGGTTACGGAGGATGGGCATATATACGAGACAAAGCCGCCAAAGGGCAGGGTGCAAAACTCCGTGGGGGCCGGTGATTCCATGGTGGCAGGCTTTTTATACAGCTATGTGCAGTCTCACGACATGGAAAAGGCATTCTATTATGGTGTATGTACCGGAAGTGCCAGTGCATTTTCACGGGAGTTGGCTGTAAAGCCGGAGGTGGAGGCACTGCTGGCACAGATGGGGCGGTAAAAGATGGCAATTTTGCCATTGTGCTTTTGGACAATATGACTTATACTTAAAATTAGGCTTAAATGTTTGATTTGAAAATCAAAATTGCAGGACGGGGTAATGCAAAAAAGGAGGAGAAACCATTATGAACGAAGTTCATAATTGTGCATGGTTTCGACGAAAGGCCGCCGAGCAAAGTGAGGGGGCAATTCCGAAAAAGGAGGGGGTTTTATTTTGAAACAGATGGGAACAAAAAGGAAAGGACGGATTCTGGCATGGCTGCTTACATTTTCCATGGCGTTTGGCATGGTGAGTGTACCGATGAAGACGCAGGCGGCAGATGACACGGTCACTGTAGAGAATGATGTGAATGCGACAACAGGTGTATGGGTTACATATGCATCTAAACTGGCATTTGAAGCAGGTTGCTGGGGGCCTGGCTCGCCGGCGGCGGATTTATACCAATATGATTTTGTGTTGCATAATGAGTCCGGTGACATGATTAGTGATTGGACAGTCGATATCACAGGGACAAGCGCTCCGATATTTAACAGTGGATGGAATGGAGTCAAGAAAACGGCAGACAAAGTCATTACGATTGGTACATATCAGGGTGTAGGTGATGATAACGAGATTTGGACAAATAAAGAGGTTGCCGATGGTTCTGCAGCACAGGGAATGGGAATGCTGGTGGATAAGGCATTTATGGACAGTGCCAAAATTACCATTACATATAAGGTAGGCGCTTCTTCAGGTGATGTTTCCCAGGATGATACGCTGACCGATCCGGCGGCGATTGGGGAAACCTCAGACCAGGTGACAGCCACACTGAAAAGCACGAACATAGACGGCACTTATCATGAGTACGTTGTGCAGGTAAATAACGGACTCAGTGAGTCAATCAGCGATTGGCTGGTTGCCGTACCGGTGCAGGGAATCAGCTCTATGCAGGACTGGTCAACGTGGGCAAAGGTAAGCGCACATTATACAAGCGAATGCCTGTATATTACGCCTTCATCTGCGGCGGTGATTTCTGCCGGCGGGCAGTTTGGGGATATTTCTATTGCTTCTGATAGTAATAATTGTAAGATAAATTACACAGGAAGTAATGACCTTGATACAACGAAAGCAGTGGTTTATTACAAGACCGGAAGTACGGCTACCGGGGCTTTTGATACGGTTACTGATAATGCATCAGGCGCCGGCGGTTCTGGCGGAAACGGGGGAGAAGGCACTACTGACCCCTTTGACGGCAGTAATATCGGTAGTATCGATACATCGCAGAACTATAATTTTGCAAAGCTGCTGCAGCTTTCCCTCTATTTTTACGATGCCAATATGTGTGGCGACAAGGTAAGCGAAACATCGCTGTTTTCCAAGGAGCTTTACAATGGCTGGAGAGGGGATTGCCATGTGAATGACAAGTTTACATATAATGACAAGACCTATTCTGCGGTTGGCGGATATCATGATGCGGGCGACCATGTAAAGTTTGGGCTTCCTATGGCTGAGGCATTTTCAACGCTCGGTATTGGTTTTATGGAATTTCGCGATGCCTTTGATGAATTAGGGCAGACGCAGCATTTTAAGACAATAGTGGACTATTATTGTACCTATGTAAAAAGCTGTACAGTGTTAAATGAAAACGGCGAGATGGAGGCGTTCTGTTATCAGGTAGGGCAGGGCGATGCTGACCATGCGCAGTGGGGACCGCCGGAGACGGAAAATGAGTCCAGCACACAGCGTTCATTTACGCTGGTTGCCACAAGCAGCAATCCGGCGACAGAAATTGTCTCTGAAACTGCGGCGGCATTGGCAATTAATTATATTAATTTTGAAAATGAAGAGGATTTGGAGTACGCAGAAAAACTGTTTGCTTTTGCCATGAACCATGACAAGAAGATTGGTGATAAGGATGGCTCCTTTTATGGCTCAAGTTCATGGAAGGACGATTACTGCCTTGCTGCTGGCATGCTTTATAAGGCGACAGGGAAAGAAATATATAAGACGCAGTATAATCAGCAAAACGGCAACAGCGGCAACCTGGAAAAAACATACGATTGGGATAATGTATATCAGGCAGCAGCCCTTTACGCTCCACAGAAGAACAGCGCTGAGGTGGGAACCCTGGCAAATTGGTTTAACGGCGTTGCAAACAGCAACAGTTCCAAATATTATTGTTATAGTACCTGGGGTTCTGCGCGGTATAACTGTAATGTGCAGCTGATGATGCTGATTTATGATAAGCAGCAGGGAAATAGCACTTATCTGCCATGGGCAAAATATCAGATGAGTATGATTCTTGGCAATAATTCCACCAAGAAAAATCTGATTGTCGGCTATAACGATAAATCGCCGAAGCAGCCGCATCACAGGGCAGCATCCGGACAGACCGGATGGGATAAATTCCATGATGCATCCGTAGAGTCTGTCTATACTTTGTTTGGCGCTTTGGTGGGGGGACCTACAACCAGCGATTTTTCCTCCTATATAGATAAAATGGATGATGACCATACGAGTGAGGTGACATTGGATTACAATGCTGGTCTGGTAGGTGCAGCGGCAGCCCTTTATCTGGCATGTAAGGACAGTACGGAAGAAGGATTTACGGAGCAGACGGTATTAAAGAATTTTTATGGCGGTTCCGAATTTAGCGGCGGTTCCGACCCTGATCCTGATCCGGTTGCAGTGACCGGCGTTGCTTTAGACAAGAGTACCCTTGCCCTGACAACAAACGGTGACAATAAGTCAGCTGCATTAAAGGCGACAGTGGCTCCGGCGAATGCTACGAACAAAAAGGTAACATGGACATCCTCAAATGAAGCCGTGGCAACGGTGGACAGCAAGGGAACAGTAACAGCCAAAGGCAATGGAACTGCTACGATTACAGTGACAGCAGATGACATTCCAGAGGGTGGTACGGCGTTTACGGCTTCCTGCGAGGTTACAGTTACTACCAGGGTGACCGGGATTACGTTGAACGAGGCGGTGCTGACACTGGAAAAGGGCGGAACGGCAGATTTGACGGCAGCGGTTGCACCGGCAAACGCCACAAATCAAAATGTGACATGGAGTTCCGATAATACAAAGGTGGCGACAGTATCCGGAAACGGCCTGAGTGCCACGGTGACCGCCGTAGGCGGCGGAACGGCAGCCATTACGGTGACGGCTGTGGACGGTTCCTTTAAGGCAAAGTGTGAGGTGACCGTAAGTGTGCCGGTAACCGGCGTTACCTTGGATAAACAGACGCTTACCCTTGTAAAGAGCGATGAGAAGAACAATACGGCTGAGCTG
>CAMWOF010000215.1 GCA_947175805.1 uncultured Clostridiaceae bacterium | reverse complement strand
ATACGATATTCCGCCAGTATCGCTTTAAATTCAGTCAACTGCTCCTCATTTGGAAGTGCACCAAACAAAAGCAGATATGTCGTCTCCTCAAACCCTAGCCGGTCCTCCTCAATAAATCCGGCAACCAGTGTTTGCACATCCATTCCCTGATAATACAGCTTACCCTCACAGGGAATCATCTCATCATCTTCCATTATGTAAGATTTAATTTTTGAAACATCGGTCAGGCCTGCCAGAACGCCTCTACCGTTAATATCTCGTAATCCCCTCTTTACTGCATATTTTGCATACAACTCCGGGTCAATACTATTTTGGCTCACACACTGCTGTGCCAATGTCTTAATTGTACTTGATACATCTACATTACTTTGCATATCGCACTCCTCTCCTAACTCTCGCAATTATTTTAACATAGATAGAACCTCTCCTATCTTGTCCGAAATGACCAAATCCGCCTGTTTATCCCTTGCCCCTGGTGTCTTATTAATGATAACCAGATGCTTTCCTGAAAAATAATCTATGAATCCTGCTGCAGGATATACCGCCAGAGAAGTTCCGCCAATTATCAGCATATCTGCTTTACTGATATGTTCCACCGCTCTGCGCATTGTATTCTGGTCTAAGCCCTCCTCATACAAAACGACATCCGGTTTCACAATACCGCCGCAGTCGTCACAATGAGGCACCCCTTCCGCTTCTACAATATATTTTAAATCGAAAAATTTATGACATTTTGTGCAGAAGTTGCGGTGTACGGAACCGTGCAGCTCCAATACCTCCCGGCTGCCTGCCGCCTGGTGCAGACCGTCAATATTCTGCGTTATAACTGCCTTCAGCTTTCCCTGCTCCTCCAGCCTTGCAAGACCAATATGCGCCTCATTGGGCTTTGCATCCAAAAACAGCATCTTATCCTTGTAAAACTCGTAAAACTCCTCTGTCTTTTGCATATAAAAGCTGTGGCTGACAATCGTCTCCGGCGGACACTTGTACTTTTGATGATACAAACCATCCGTACTTCTGAAATCAGGAATCCCACTCTCTGTAGATACCCCTGCTCCGCCAAAAAACACTATATAGCTGCTTTCAGCAATCATTTCCTTCAATCTTTCAATCTTTTCCTGTCCCACCATCTGACAACTCCTGTTCTATCAACTCTGATAACTCCAAAAGCGCGAGTTCCTCGTCCTCACCGCTGCAAATCAACTCTATCTCATGATTAGATTTTACACAGCCCGCCAAAAGACCTAATACACTTTTGACATTTCCCACATAGCTTCCATTTTTAAAGGTAACCTCGCATTTGTAATGTAATGCCTTTTCACTGATAATGCCTGCCGGACGTAAATGGATACCCAATTCATCTGTAATCATTATCTTCCTTGATACCATAACACCGCCTCCGCCTAACATGTGATTTCCTGTCCCTGATACAATGTCGGATGCTCCGCAGGAGCCGACTATTATAACTTTACGCTTATGACTACTCCGCCTTCGGAAGAATAACTACATGTGCCTTGGCCGTGCAGCTTCCCGTCAGTTTGTCCGGAAGCATATAAGTAATCTCTAAATCATATTCTCCATCCTTCAATTCTGTAACATCCACCTTCGGCTTCAAATCTGAAAGTGAAAGCGCATTTACCAGGGAAACAATGCCCTTGACCTGAATCATCGGCGATTTTTCCATCTCGGTAGTAATATCTGAAATTCTGTATATATACTCATCCTGTTTGCCCAGGAACTCGATATCTCCTGTATTCAGAGCAAAATCCCTCGTAGTTACCGGCTCCAAAATGACACGAATCATAATCTGCTCCATGCCCTCTATGGCTTGGACACCTGTCGGCAGATAATCTGCCACCTCTATAGTAATCTCCGTATTCTCAGCCAGACCTGCAATATTGACATCGTTGATTTTCAGCTCATCTATCCTGCTAAGGGCATCCTCCCTGCCCGCAACCTCTATGGAGGTCGGCTGATATTCCACGTCTGCCACGGCATAACCGGCAAGTACCTCACCGTTTGTCTTGACGGAAACAGGTATCTCCTTTGTTCTTTCGATTTCCACCACAGCGTCCACAGCGTCCACATTTGCTTTAATTTTTTTGGTTTTTACCCGCTCACCGTCAGTATTTAGATAAACCGGCTGTGTAACAAAGCTGACATCATCCTTCGCACCTGTCACATCCACAGTCACCTGCACAGTTTTGATGCGCTTTACCACACTTTCCGCACCGGAAACAGTAATCATGTTGGGCGTGCTGTTCTTACTAACCACCGCATAGCCTTCTGCCGGCTCCCCCTGCACTAAAACGTTAACCGGAAGCTGCTGCTCCATACGGTTTTCCAGGGCAACCGAAATCATATTGTCCGGACAGGATATCGTAAGCTGGTTCGCAAGGGCAGCATTTTCCGGTCTCACGGTAATCTGCACTGCATTGGTCAGTGACAGCTTCGATAAATCAGCCGTTGCTACAAAATCCTCTGCCACCAGCCCTTCTACTATGCTTCTGCGTCCTTTGACAATAATTCTGACAGTACCGTCATCCTCTAACTCATACACCTTATCGAGTCCGGTGATAACATCTTCATTTATGATAGTGACAGGTATATTTGATATGGCCTTTGTCACCATGTAGTCATCTACATTTACCACCAAAATCCAAATAATTATGGCAGCCAGAACAGACAATATCTTAATACCTATATTATTGAGAAGTTTTTGCTTCATTCTGCTTCCGACCCTTCCACAACTTAAATCTTTTATTGGTATTCTTCTCCTGCTGCAGCTTTTTAAGCTGTTTCTTCAATCCCTCTACATCCAGATTCCGAATCAGCTTTCCGCCGTCAGCAATGGAGATTGCCCCCGTCTCCTCCGACACAATCAATGTCAGGCTATCAGAAACCTCACTGATTCCGATTGCCGCCCGATGCCTGGTTCCCAAATTCTTATTGATATCGTAGTTGTCCGAAAGCGGCAAATAACAGGTCGCACAGACAACCCTGTTGTTGCGCACTATCACGGCGCCATCATGCAGCGGTGTATTTTTCTCAAAAATATTAATCAGCAATTGGCTGCTGACACAAGCGTCAATAGAAATTCCCGTACTCTCATATTCCCCTAAGGCAACCTTTTGCTCAAATACAATCAGGGCGCCGGTTCTGGTCTTAGACATTTCAAATGCCGCCTGCGCCACCTCGGAAATCGTCTCATTGGTAATACGCTCCACGGTAGTATCCTTCTGCTCTACCATGCCAATCATTGAGGAAACAAATCCCTTTCTTCCAAGCTGCTCTAATGCCCGCCTGAATTCGGGCTGAAACAGGACAATAATCGCAATGATGCCAATACTTAGTGTCTGCTGCAGTATCCATAGAATGGTATTGAACTGTAACACGGAGGACAATGCCATAAAAAAGAATACTACAAGAATTCCCTTCAGCAGCGTCCATGCCCTCGTCTTTTGAAACCAGCAGACCACCTCGTAAATTACAAAGGCAATCAAAATAATCTCAACAATGTCCGAAATATGCAATTGTGGTATATAGAGCCAGTCAAAATAGAGCTCTAAAAACTGCTTGATATATTCCACGCGATACTCCTTATCCCCATACTACCGAACTCATACTACTTTCTTCTGTTGTCCCTTGTGTTGATTTTCTTGACATTTACATTTTTGGCAGACACAGTGAGCTTTGGAACCGCCTTTACATAATAGTAGTACTCATCATCCTCAAACTGTACAATCTCCGTTCTTGAATAGTCCACTGTACCCTTAAAGAACTGTACCACAAAAGCAAGGCACATACCCACCAGAGTGCCGATAATGATTGTGATTGCATTTATCTCCGCCTCCATGGCATAGCCGCCGATGAGCATGAGGAACATCTCAGATACGGCGCCTGATATAATCGCAATGTACCACGCATTTTTTGCTGAGGTACGATAAATCAGATAGGTCACGATAATTACAATTGCAAACACGATGACGGTAAGCACCATCTTTCTGTCTTGAAGCAAACCGCTAATCAGATAAGAAAAACTCTGTACGGATTCATCCTCCGCCGCAGTAGCCAACAGACCGTTTAGCTCAGACAAATACCTTGAAAAATAGTAGATAACAACGCCAAAAATTGCCGGCACAATCCCTACCGGTCCCAATAATATGCCTACAACAATCGGTACAATATAATGGATATTCATCAGATACACCAGCGGTGTAAACATCAGCACATAAGCAGTCCTCGGGCAATACTTCACATACAGAAAGAATATAACGATGTAAAGCAATGCAAAAACCGCCGCCGCTTCTAAGCTGACGCTGAGACAATGCACCAGGGAAATGATTCCCACAATCAACAACGTAAATCCCTCTGACAAAACAGCGCACAAAAATGACAGTGCAAGAATCACCACCAGTCCCGAAAACATTGTAGAATAGCCGTACAACGCATTAAGCCCAAACAGCAATACGATAGCACATAGAAAACGAATTGCGGGAGTTACAATCGTATCATGGTCTCTGAAAAAATCTTTAATTCCATCTCTAATAGTCAATAAACTCGTCATTTTCTCCGATAGTCCCCCTTACTTTAACATTTTTGGGCGCATCATTAACACCCTCTTTGTAAAAATCTTCCATTTTTTTAAGGAAATGATTATAAATCACAATATTCGGCCTTGCCGCCTCATATTTCCTGTCGTAATAGATTCTGGCAAATATAGCATACCCTAATACCACCACTACAAAACCAACCAGAAGATTATAAAGAACTGCCATATAATCCATGGTTGTCAAATTGTCAATGAGTTTTTGGATGTTTATCAATGCATATAGTGCAACTGCCAGCCAATAGCAGATTGCCGTAGACACAATCGTCTTTAATACATTATATTTGATATAGTCACTTTTAAAGTATTTTGCCAGCTTCAGCTCTTGTTTCCCC
>CAMWOF010000214.1 GCA_947175805.1 uncultured Clostridiaceae bacterium | reverse complement strand
GCTTTAAGCGCTGTTCTAAATAGGCGAAATAAGATTTTACACATGCTTCCCTGATTCGGGTTAACTCCTCCTCTGCTACGGGCAGTTCAACCTTTATCCCCTGAAAATCACCCATATCATCCGTGAAAATCTGCATCCGGTTGGGCTGATAAAACAATGGGTATGCCAGCACATCCGGCAGCATCCTTTTTAGCACAGCATGTTCCATATTAGATTTTAATTCTATTTTTATGTAATCCGGCTGCATATATCCTCCCATTTTTTAGAAGTCCCGCTAAAAAACAGCCGTTGCCAAGCAAGCATTGTTATCGGGACAATCTACTAAACATTATATATGCATCCTAAACCATATTTATGTAAATTTCCTTATAATAAAATGACATTTTTCTTACATATTTTACTTAACGCCAGCCGTCCAGCTTAATATCCGTTCCACCAGCGCATCATAGCTTTCCAGCTGGTTGATTTCCTCCCTAAGTCTGGCAGAGCACGGCATACCGGAGGAATACCAGGCGATATGCTTTCGCATCTCGTGAATTGCCGTATACTCTCCCTTATATTCTGCCATAAGCTCAAGATGTCTCAGCATCATATTCCCGATTTCGCTAATTTCAGGACGCCCTGGAAGCTCTTCCGTCTCAAAATAACACTTAAGCTCCTGAAAAATCCAGGGATTCCCTTTTGCTCCCCTGCCAATCATGAAGGCGTCACAGCCGGTCTTCTTTTTCATATCAATGACATCCTGTGGGGTAAGCAAATCTCCGTTTCCTATTACGGGAATTGCCACTGTCTCCTTTACCTGCCTGATGATGTCCCAGTCCGCCCTGCCACTGTAGTACTGCTCACGGGTTCGTCCATGCACAGCCACCCATGAGGCGCCGCTTTCCTGGGCCACCCTCGCAAGCTCCGGCGCATTTACATGCGCCTCGTCAAAGCCCTTGCGGATTTTGATGCTGACCGGCACCTGCACATGTCCCACTATCGAGGCAATAATTTTTCCCGCCAGCACAGGGTCCTTCATCAAGGCAGAACCCTCGTTGTTATTGACAATCTTCGGCATAGGACATCCCATGTTGATATCAATAAAGTCAAAGCCCCTCTGCTCCACCCTCGCCGCCATTTCCCCCATCAGCTCCGGCTCCGAGCCGAATAGCTGCGCACCAATGGGATGCTCCGACGGCATAATTTTCAAGAGCGGCTCCGTATTTTTATTGCCATAATAGATCGCCTTCGCACTGACCATCTCGGTATAGAGCACATCACACCCCATTTCCTTGCACAGCAAACGAAATGGCAAGTCTGTTACACCTGCCATGGGTGCTAAGATCAGCTTGCCACAAATGTCTTTCTTCTCTATCATTTGCAATTACCTTCCCTGCTTCTCATAGACCAGCTTAAGCCCCCGGAGCGTCAAATCCGGATCATATACGTCAATCGCCGCCGTCTCCCTCGCAATGATATTGCCAAGCCCACCGGTGGCAACCACCTGCATTTTATCCAGACCGGCAGCTTCCCGCATCTTATCCACAATATATTCCGTCTGCCCGATGGCAGCATAAAACAAACCCGCCTGCATACTGGTAATCGTGTTTTTTGCCAGAATGGACGGCGGCTTCTGGATTTCTATCTCCGGCAGCTTCGCCGCATTATTCCACAGGGCATTGGCAGCCGTGCGGATACCCGGAGAGGTCACCCCCGCCACTAAGCTCCCGTCCTCCATGACCAAATCATGGGTAGTGGCGGTTCCGTAATCAATGACCAGCACCGGCCCGCCGTATATCTCATAAGCCGCCACCGCATCCACGATACGATCCGCACCTAACTCCCTCGGATTGTCCGTCATAATCTTGATTCCTGTTTTGATGCCCGGCCCTACGATAACCGGCGTCTGCTTCAGGTATTTAATGATGCCGCTGGTCAAAGAGTGCATCACATTCGGCACCACTGAGGAGATGATAACCGCCTCAATCCGGGAAACCTTGATGTCCCGCTTATGCAGTAAATCCACCAGAAAAATGCCATACTCGTCTGAGGTTCTGGGTATCTTTGTCGTCATCCGAAAAGTTCCCAAAAGGTCATCCCCGTCAAAAATCCCAATCGTAATATTTGTATTTCCCACATCCATTGCAAACAACATGTCTTACACCCCGCCTTCTATTCTTCTGCTTCCATGCTACAGAAAATCCTCTAGATTCCCTGCTGCACCCTCGTCCTCATTTAAGAAAAACACCTTAAAATACAGCTCTAACGACTCTAATAACTCCTTGCGCTCCTCCCGAAGCTGTTTTATTTTCAAAACACTTCCAATCTCATCATATAAAAGGTCTCCCTCATCCGCCCGTGTCACAAACTGTAAAGTTCCTACCTCGTCAAATTCCAATGTGAGGATTCCCCCGATATCCTCCGTGTACAAGACGCACATAATCTGTAATTCTCTCTGAATTGGCTCCGGCAGTGACTCAAAATCCGGGTTCAGATAGTATTTCTGTTCATAGTTGGAAGAACCGCATAAAACAATATTGTCCTGGTACATAGGGACTCCTTTCGGTATAATTATTATTTGTCGGGATTATTGTAACATAGTTATATAAAGTTTACAATTTAGATACTGCAAAATGAATTATCCCATTTATTTATCTGATTTAATGATTGCGTTCGAGGAAGGCACGATAGATTTCATAATCCATCTGTTTGAAAACATTAAATACCACCTCAATTTCACTATTTGTCTGCTGCTTATATTCCTGCACTGTCCTGATGGCAATTTCAGCCGCCTTATCATTTGGAAAATGAAACTCTCCCGTGGAGATACAACAAAAAGCAATACTCTTTATCCCATTCTGCTCTGCCAATTCCAGACAGGAACGGTAACAGGACGCAAGCAGTTCCCTATCCCGGTTCGTAAGCTGCCCCTGCACAATCGGACCAACGGTGTGCAGAACATAACTGCATGGCAGATTATAGGCCGGCGTAATTTTTGCCCTGCCGGTTTCTTCTTCCCTTCCCTGCTCCTTCATCAGTTCGGCACAGGCTGCCCGAAGCTGTACTCCTGCAAAGGTATGAATCGCATTATCAATGCAGCCGTGGCAGGGACAGAAACAGCCAAGCATCTGACTGTTAGCGGCATTGACAATGGCATCACATTTCAGTGTTGTAATATCCCCCTGCCAGAGATAAATCCCCTCCTGAATAGGCTCCAAATCCGCTATATCCGTAATTCCTTTGTCTGCGATTTCTTCCTGTAAATACATATCCTGTATCTCCAGAAACTCCCGGCCTGCCGGCTGCGGCATACGGATATTGAACAGGGAACGCAGCAATCTCTTTTGCCCTGTCTCCTCTGCCGGGATTTCCATGCCACGATATTGCGGCTGTTCCTTTAGCAATTCTTTTATTAAATAATTCCTTCTGTCTTTCTGCATCATTTTCATTCCTCCCGGATTACGGTGTATTGTTAACCTTTAAAACTTGTTAGGTTGACAGCTGTTAGCATTTACATTATAATAATTTCCATTAACGAATACTTCAGGAGGTTTTATCATGTCAGAAATTGCAAATAACAAAACGACACCATCCTATTCTTCAAGCAAAACCGTGAATCTGGTATTTATCGCCATGATGACCGCCGTGGTCTGTGTTTTGGGTCCGATTGCCATCCAGATTCCCATCTCTCCGGTTCCTATTTCTTTAGGCACCCTGGGGCTATATACTGTCATTTATATTCTCGGCTGGAAAAAGGCATTGGCAAGCTGCGCCCTGTATCTGCTGATTGGACTTACAGGCGCACCGGTCTTTACCGGTTTTACCGGCGGCATCGCCAAGCTGTTTGGTCCAACCGGCGGTTATTTGATTGGCTATCTTCCCATGGCAGCCCTCATCGGCTTCTTCCTTAAAAAATTCAAGAAAAAATGGCTGCAGTTTATTGGATATATTCTGGGAACTGCCGTTCTATATACCTTTGGAACCATATGGCTCGCCATAATGAATGACATACGGTTTATAGATGCGCTGTGGGCCGGCGTGATTCCCTTTATTCCAGGAGATATCGCAAAAATCATGATTGCCATGATACTAGGGCCGCTTGTCAGAAAAGCGCTGAACAGAGCAAGCCTGATGATGGAAGATGATTCATTCTGACAAACGAATTCCCTTTGGCATATAAGCTCTCACAAGAATCCCGTCCTCCTCATATTCTTCACTGATTATTTGTCCGAGGCTTCTCAACTTCTGAAGCTCGCCTGCTCTGTCATAGGGATATTTCCTCTCTATATATTCCTTCTGTTCCCGCAGCACCTCGGATACCGACGCTAAAAGCTCTCCGAAGCCCTCTTTTGTGAGCGCCGACAGATATACCGTCCTATCAGCCCTGAAATCACGCAGCACCGGCTTCTCCTGCATGCAATCCACCTTATTAAATGCTGTAATTACCGGCTTTTCCTCCACTCCCAGCTGATGCAGTGTTTCATATACAGTATGCATCTGCATATCCATCTGCGGGTTCGCACAGTCTACCACATGTAAAATCACATCCGCATATTTTGCCTCCTCTAATGTAGCGCGGAACGCCTGAATTAAATGATGAGGCAGCTTTCTTATGAAGCCCACCGTGTCCGTCAGCATGACCGTCTGTCCGTCCGGCAGGGACAATCCCCTTATCACCGGGTCTAAGGTGGCAAACAACTGATTCTCCGCCAGTACCGATGCGCCGGTCAGATGATTCAGCAGGGTAGATTTCCCCGCATTGGTGTAGCCCACAATACATATCACCGGCGCTGCATTTTTCATGCGCTGCTTTCTCTGCACTTCCCGGTGCCTGACCACCGCCGCCAAATCTCTTTTTAAACGTGAAATACGTTCATGAATCAAACGGCGGTCCACCTCCAGCTTTTTCTCGCCGGGTCCCCTCGTACCGATACCTCCGCCAAGCCTTGACAATTGGGTTCCCTTTCCA
>CAMWOF010000213.1 GCA_947175805.1 uncultured Clostridiaceae bacterium | reverse complement strand
GTATTAAGGGTGAGCCGGGTGTTGATGCCGGCAAATTAGACAAGGTAGTTATGGATGCTATCTACAAGACTCGTTGGGAGACTCTGTATCATGCTACATGCTTTGTAGGTCTTGATGAGGAATTCATGGTAAAGGCACATTTACTGATTCCGGAAGGCGAGGAGAACTTACTGTACAACTGGATGCTGAACTTCCAGTACATGTCAGATGATTATGTTAAAATGTATAAAAATTCTAAGATGATTGGCGACGGCAAGGAAGCTGATATCTACATCTTCTCAGATCCACAGTGGACACCGACAGAGAGCCCTGATGTTGATTACAGCTGCTTAAGCGATCCTCTTACACTTTGCTATTTTGATACAAACCAGAACTGTGCTGCTATCCTTGGTATGAAGTACTTTGGTGAGCACAAGAAGGGTACTCTGACTATGGCATGGGCACTGGCTAACAGAAACGGTTACGCTTCCTGCCACGGTGGACAGAAGGAATACTCTCTTGAAGGCGGTAAGAAGTTTGTTGCTTCTGTATATGGTCTTTCAGGTTCAGGTAAGTCTACATTGACACATGCTAAGCACGGCGGTAAGTATGATGCATTCGGCGGTATCAAGGTATTACATGACGATGCATTCATCATTAACTCCGATACATGTGCTTCTATCGCATTAGAGCCTACATACTTTGACAAGACTTCTGATTATCCTACAGGATGTCCGGACAATCAGTATCTGCTGACTGTTCAGAACTGTTCTGCTACTATGGATGAGGACGGCAAGATTCAGTTAGTTACCGAGGATGTAAGAAATGGTAATGGTCGTGCTATTAAGTCTAAGTTATGGTCACCAAACCGTGTAGATAAGATTGACAGCCCTGTAAATGCTATTTTCTGGATTATGAAGGATCCTACGATTCCACCGGTAATCAGGCTTAAGGGTGCTGCTCTTGCATCAGTTATGGGTGCTACTCTTGCTACTAAGACTTCTACTGCTGAGCGTGTTGCAGCAGGTACAGATATGAATGCACTTCGTATCGTTCCTTATGCTAACCCATTCAGAACCTATCCATTGGTTAACGACTATGAGAAGTTCAAAAAGCTGGTTGAGGAGAAGAACGTAGACTGCTACATTGTAAACACCGGTGACTTTATGGGAACCAAGTGTAAGCCGGCTGATACATTAGGTATTTTAGAGACCATCGTAGAGGGCAAGGCTAAGTTTGAGAAGTGGGGCAATTTCGAGGATATCGAGATTATGTACGACTGGTCAGGCAAGACTGCTGATTTCACTCCGGACTTAAATAATCCAGAGTACAAGGCAGCATTAAAGAATGCTATGCAGAACCGTGTAGATGCAGTTGAGAAGTTTGCTACTGCTAAGGAGGGTTATGATAAGCTTCCTGATGAGGCGCTTGCAGCACTGAAGAAGCTGGTTGATGCATTAGCGTAAGCAAGTATATTACATAAAGAATGAGGTGACCGTCCGGTCACCTTTTCTTTACCGTATAAGTCCGGTGTCAGGCAGACTCACAGACATGGTGCTTGTATGCATTTTCGTTTATTGGAAAGAATAATGCTGTACATTACTGAAAATATTAACAAAAAAGAATACATGGGAAGAACGGATATCACAGAGCTTGTCCTTTCTCCCGACGTAGGCGAAATCGGAGCATGGGCCTTTGCCTATTGCGCCAATCTGCAGGCAGTTGCAATTCCTGATTCCTTAAAGGAAATCGGACAGGACATTTTTAAGGACTGCTCCCGCTTGCAATACATCACCATATATTGTGGTGATGCTCCGGATTATTCAGCACCGGAAACGCTCCACGCTCCCCTATCCCGGCTCACCGCCATTGCCTTTACAGTATTTGCGCAGCCTGCACTTTGCCTTCCCGCTGAAGTGGGCACTGCCGACTGGCTTACCCGCTGGGATGAGGCATTGCTTCACTATATCCGCCAGGCTGACGCCGCAGATTTTTCTCCTTTTCTCGCTGGCGGCGAGGAAGACTATGCGGATGCACTAAACAACGAGGAAGTTCACTGTCGGCAGATACGTCTCCAAAAAATACGCTGTGTACTCGCACGCTTTCTGGCAAGAGATGCAGCGCCTATGACGGCATCTCTCGCAAAACAGCTCCGGGAATATTTACAAGACACACCGGAAACATTAGAGGCGCTGCTGTATGAGGAGGAGCATGCCTATGCGTATTTTCAGCTCTATAAGGAATTAAACCTGATTCCTACAGATAAGCTTCCCGATATCATTGCCATCCTGCCGGATGCACGGGTAGAATTAAAGGCGCTGTTTATACAGCTTTTGAGACAAGATAGTCCGGCAGCAGATACCTGGGAACAGTTTTCACTTTAAACAGCTCTCACTTTACTGATATTTGCTCCGGCAATTTTCGCAACCGTCAGTTGCCAAACTGCCTCTTTTGATTGGTTGAATCCTGTCGAAAACTTTTGTATAATATCAAAAACAATATTATTAATAGGGGGTGACAACGTGGGATTTGCAGAAAAACTTATTGTTTTACGGAATCAGCATGGCTATACGCAGGAAAAAATGGCAGAGGAATTGCAGATTAGCCGCCAGGCCATTTCAAAATGGGAGTCAGGTACTACACTGCCTGACACGGACAAATTGGTACAATTAAGCGATTATTTTAACGTGTCTATTGATTATCTTCTGAAGGATCGCGTACAGTTAAATAGAAATGAAACAGTGGACCGCGCCATACTCAAGTTTTTAAGCTCTGTTCAGAATATGGATGACATCTCAAAGGATATCCTGAAAATTATGGGAGACGGAGTTATCGACGAAGATGAAAAAGTTCGCATGAACGAAATTATTGCTACCCTTGACATGATTGCCGAGAATATAGAAGAAATAAAAAGCAAAATATCTTATCAAAATTAAAGAAAAAAATCACCTGTCCCCTAGCGCTTTCCGGTGACAGGTGATAAATTGCATTGGATAACTGCTCATTTATAGGCTTATTTTTCGGTATGCTTCTCAAGGATTTCCTGCACGCGCTTCTCTGATGCCTTCATCTCCTCTGTCATGACGTCATCTGCGGAAATATCCACATCTTTGTTGGCCTCATCTAACGCCTTTAAGACCTCTGCCATCTCGTCAAGATTAAATAAATTCTTCATATGCATCCTCCTTTTTTTGTATTATCCTATTCCCTAGTATATCTGAAAAATGTTCATATTACTAGTAGAAATTTTATCCCGCCATCACATATGCCAAAACCACGCTTGCACCAATGCCCGCCGCCATGGAAAACAACGCTCCGGGTATGGTCCACCGGGTTTTTGTCACCTTGATTGACATATAATATACGCTCAACGTATAAAATAATGTCTCCGTACAGCTCATAATCAGAGATGTCATAAGCCCAATCAAAGAATCCGTACCATACTCCCGGAATAAGTCCAGCACCAGGGAATTTGCCGCCGAGGCGGAAAAAAGCCGTACAATGATGACCGGAAGAATCGGGGCTGGAATCTGCAGCAGACTTCCTAGCGGTGACAGCAGTTTCGCCAGTCCCTCTAAGAACCCCGAATACCGGATTGCCGCCACCCCTGCCATTAGCCCCACCAAAGTCGGTGCAATTCCCACCACAATGTGGAACCCCTCCTTTACCCCTTTTACGAAGGAGTCATAAATTGCCACCTTATAAAATATGCCATATAAAATAATATAAAATACCACTAGCGGTATCAAAAAATCGGACAAAAACAAAATTATTTTCATATCCATCTGTCCTTTCTCTGATGATGGCTCCCTTATGGCTCTTTAATCATGATTCCACCCGTTTATCCCCCGGAATCAGAGTACAGACGCTGCCTTGCCAGCCCAAACAGCACCGCTGCCAGCGTACTCACCCCGGTGGCAATCAGCGCAGGTCCCACAATCACCGTGGAGCTGACACTGCCATACTGGCTCCTGTAGGCAATCATATTCATGGGAATTAACTGTAGGGAGGAGATATTTATAATCAGAAACATACACATATCATTGCTGGCAGCATCTGCCCCATATGCGCCGCCAAGCTGCTTCAACCGCTCCAAGCCCTGCATCGCCTTTAGTCCGCTGGGCGTTGCCGCCCATCCAAGCCCCAGCATATTGGCAATCATATTTGTGGCAATATCCTCCTGCACTGGATCTCCCTCGGGCACACCGGGAAATAAAAAACGCAGGATTGGTTTTATCGCTTTTGTAAGCTTATCAATCAATCCTGCATCCTTTGCAATTTCCATGAGCCCATTCCAAAAGCCCACCACGCCCAGCATGACAACACACAAATCAATTGCCTCCTTAGAGGCATCCAGTAAGCCGTCTCCCATGGCGCCCAAATTCCCAGAAAATGCGGCATACACAATTCCGATAATCAGCATGGCGCCCCAAAGATAATTTAACATAACATTCTGCTCCGCTCACATTCTCTTTTTCTGCAACTTCCTGTTTTATTATATGATGCATTGCGGAGAAACTTTACTATTTATATTGACATCATTGATAATAGATAGATCATCAGCACGTCAGTCGCAAGAAACAGAAATATCATGAATCTAAGCAGGGCACGGTTATGCCATATGCCACTGTCAGCCGCAGCTCCCGCAGAAATCACCACCGGCTCATCAGCAAACAGCTCATCACTCTGTACCGCAGACTGCCCGCCGGAGGACACTCTATCTTCCGTGGTATGATTCCCAGAAGGATTATGCTTGAAATAAAAGTAGAAATATATGATACATAATGTCAGTAAAATCACATCTATAAGCCGGAGCCAGCACATCCTATCGCTGATTAAATCAATATAAATCCCCTGCTGAATTTGCAGTCCAGCCTCTGCGGCGGCGGTGACGAACTGATGCATCTCGATTGACACCTTATTGTCCAATTTCCGCACAATCCCCCTGCCATTTATGGATACAGCATTATAC
>CAMWOF010000212.1 GCA_947175805.1 uncultured Clostridiaceae bacterium | reverse complement strand
ATATAAGGAAAAGATAAGAAAATTGTAAAAAAAGCGTGAAAGGACTTTATTTTTCACAAAAGATATGTTATAACCTTTAACGTATGATTTTTATTAACAAGGATTATGAAGAAAGTGAAGAAAGGATTTGTCATATGAAAAAGAAGATGGCTGTGTTAAGCGCAGTATTGATGGGCGTTACGCTGTTAAGCGGGTGCGGTAAGGGAGCCTATTCCACCAGATTACCGGATTACAGCGAGTATGTCACCTTGGGAAGCTATGAGAACTTAGAGTATGTTCCCCGCTCAGTTGAGGTGACAGATGAAGATGTGCAATATGAACTGGACAACTTTGTAGATGGATTGTCTACGGAGAAGGAAGTTACCGACAGAGGCGCGCAGGTGGGGGACAGCATTAATATAGATTATGTAGGCACCGTGGACGGCGTAGAGTTTGAGGGCGGAAGCACAGGAGGCGAAGGCACAAATTTTGTATTAGGTGAAAGCGGTTATATTGATAATTTTGATGACCAGCTTGTAGGCATGAAGCCGGGCGATACAAAGGATGTTAAGGTGACCTTCCCGGATCCCTATGAACCAGACCCGGATATGTCAGGCAAGGCTGCAGTGTTTGCTACTACGATGAATTCTATTACGGAGACGGAGACGCCGGAGTTGACTGATAAACTGGTGGCAGACAACACAGATTGTGATACGATTGAGGCTTACAAGGAAAAGATTCGGGCAGATCTTCTGGCAGATGCCGAAGAGGAGGCTGAGGAGGCTGCAACGGACAGCTTATTGTCAGCGGCGGTGGCAAATGCCACATTTTCCGCATACCCGGAAAAGGAGATTAAAGGGCTGATAGAGGATACGATAGCGAGCATGAAAGAGGAGGCTGCGGCCTACGAAATTGATTATGCCACCTATATCATGTTCTTTTTCGGACAGAGCTCTGAGGAGGAATTTGAGGAATATCTTGCCGATTCTGCGAAGCAATATATAGAGCAGAGGATGGTGGCCTGCGAGATTGCCAAAAAGGAAAACATTGTGGTATCCGATGAGGATATCAAGGCATATGTGGACAGTCTCGTGGAGGAGTACGAGTTAGACAGCGCAAATGACGTGTATGAGAGTTATACGGATGCCGATTTGGAGTACATGATTCTCGTAGATAAGATTGGCGAACTCCTGAAGAAAACAGCCATAGAGGTGGCGAGCACAGAGGAAAGCACCGATACGGAGGAAGCCGGCGGCGCAGACGAAGAGGATACCGCTGCCGAGGACAGTGAGGATACTACTGAGGAAGCCGGTGACGATACGACTGAGAATTAGGCCTTTGTGAATAAAACTGCAAAAACTTAAGAAGGATGAAATGACGTTGTAATTTCAAGCAAAATCCGTTATACTATGAATCTGGTATAACGGATTTTTATAATGCTGAATGTTCAGTGAACATTCGTTTAGCACGGCATCTTTTTATTTGTATATTGAGGAGAGAGTTTTTATGACGAAGGAAGAATTTAGAAATTTATTAAATAGTCAGATTATTGTGCTTGACGGCGCTACGGGGACGAACCTGCAAAATGCCGGCATGCCAGTAGGTGTCTGCCCGGAGGCTTGGATTTTGGAGCATCCGGAGGTGCTTATGGAGCTTCAGCGGGCGTATATCCGTTCCGGTTCCAATATCATTTATGCGCCGACCTTTTCGGGAAACCGGATTAAACTGGCGGAATACGGGTTGGAGACGGACTTGGAGCGGATGAATACCCGCTTGGTGGCGCTTTCAAAGGCGGCAGTAGCCAAGGAGGGAAACCGGGGATATGTCGCAGGCGATCTTACCATGACGGGACAGATGCTCTATCCTATGGGAACCATGCAGTTTGAGGAACTGGTGGAGATATATAAGGAGCAGGCGGCCTGCCTGGTAAATGCAGGCGTGGATTTGTTTGTGGTGGAGACGATGATGAGCTTGGCGGAGACAAGAGCCGCCGTTATTGCCATCCAGGAGGTGTGTGATTTGCCGATTGCCGCCAGCCTTACCTTTGCGGAGAATGGAACAACCTTATACGGCACAGACCCTAAAACCGCCGTTATCACGCTGCAGAGCTTGGGCGTAGATTTGGTGGGCGTGAACTGTTCTACCGGGCCTGATAAGATGCTTCCGATTATAAGGGAGATGAAGGCATACGCCAATATTCCATTGATGGCGAAGCCAAATGCGGGTATGCCGGAGTTTGTGAAGAAAAAAACGGTTTATCGCATGACACCGGAGACCTTTGCTGCAGAAGGGCGCAGGCTCGTAGAGGCGGGCGTCAATGTGATAGGCGGCTGTTGCGGCACAACGCCGGCACATATTGCCGCTTTGTCAAGACAAGTAAAGACGATGGATATTCCTGAGGTCAATGAGACAAAACGCCGGGTGCTCTGTTCAGAAAGACAGACTGTGGAGTTGGATATCAATGGACCGTTTATGGTTGTGGGAGAGCGGATTAATCCTACAGGAAAGAAGAAACTGCAGGCAGAGCTTCGGGAGGGGTGTCTGGATACGGTGCTCACCATGGCGGAGGAGCAGGAACAGGCGGGAGCAGCCGTGCTGGACATCAATATGGGCATGAATGGCATCGATGAAAAGGAGATGCTTATAAAAGTGCTATACGAAGTCGGAAGCCTTGTAAATCTGCCTCTCTGCATTGATTCGAGCCATGTGGATATTATAGAGGCCGCCTTGCGGGTTTATCCCGGAAGAGCGTTGATTAACTCTATTTCTTTGGAGAAGGAAAAAATAGAGAAATTGCTGCCTGTGGCAAAGCGGTACGGCGCTATGTTTATTTTGCTTCCGCTTTCTGATGAAGGGCTTCCGAAGTCAAAGGAGGAAAAGCATGAGATAATTCATAATATTATGGATGCGGCATTTAGACAGGGATTCTCAAAGGAGGATATCATAGTAGACGGGCTTGTGGCTACTGTGGGCGCCAACAAAATGGCGGCAATAGAGACATTAGAGACAATTTCCTACTGCAAAAACCAGTTGGGAGTGGCGACCATCTGCGGACTTTCAAACATCTCCTTCGGACTGCCGGAGAGAATCTATGTCAATACTGCATTTTTAACGATGGCGGTGGCAAGCGGACTGACAATGGCAATTGCTAATCCGGGGCAGGATATGTTGATTAATGCTGCGTTTGCATCAGATTTGCTTATGAACAGGGAAGCAGCGGATGTCAGATATATAGAGCGAATGAACCGGCAAAAGGAGCTTTTGGGAACGGCTGCTCCGGCGGGGGAGGCAAAGCCAGCAGACGGGGCTCTGGCAGCGGACAGCTCCCGACAGGAGTCTCCAAAAACACCAGTTTATGAGGCGGTACTAAGGGGCAACAGGTCAGGTATTGGCAAAGAGGTAGACCAGCTTCTTGCAGAAAATATCAAACCTCAGACCATCATAGACAGCATGTTGATTCCTGCAATTAATGAGGTGGGAGAGTTGTTTAACCAGAAAATATATTTTCTGCCACAGTTAATTGCCAGTGCTGAGGCGATGGAGGTGGCAATCGGCAAACTGGAGCCGCTGCTTGAGAAGAAAGAGCAGGAAAAACCTAAGGGAACCATTGTTATAGCTACTGTGGAGGGAGACATTCACGATATTGGCAAAAACCTGGTGGTGCTGATGCTGAAGAATTACGGCTATCGGGTGATTGACCTTGGAAAGGACGTGCCGGCTAAGAAGATTGTGGAGGTGGCAAAGACGGAACAGGCGGATATTATCGGGCTTTCTGCGCTTATGACTACTACAATGCTGCGGATGCAGGATGTCGTGCAGCTTGTGAAGCAGGAAAAACTTCCGGTGAAGGTGATTATCGGCGGTGCGGTGATTACCCCGGAATTTGCAGAGGAAATCGGTGCAGACGGTTATTCTAAGGACGCCGCAGAGGCAGTAAAGCTTGTAGAACGGCTTTTGAAACAGGCTTCTGCGGATAAAAACGCATAAAAATGCGGAAAAGCAGGAAAAAGAATGGTTGACATTTGAGAGAAAGTGTTATAAAATCATCAAGGTGTGAGACATCACACTTTATGATATGCGGAAGTGGCGGAATTGGCAGACGCGCAGGCTTCAGGTGCCTGTGGTAGCAATATCGTGTGGGTTCAAGTCCCATCTTCCGCATCGAGTTAAACTTTGGGAAGCTTGAAAAATCAGGTTTCCCATTTTTTATGTGCGCTGACAAATGCAGGATGAAAGGAGAATCAATATGAAAAACAAACACTATAACAGGTTTTATTTGTTTTCTTGCATTGGTGTTCTGGCTGCTTCCTGTTATCCTCTTTCGATGGGGGTACGGGTTATCACCGATATGATTGTTGACGGAACTGTTTTGAAGGAAAACTATCCGAAATATATCATTCCGTATACCCCGATTTGCCTTGCCGTTTTAATCGGTGTTCTTTTAATGCCTTTATGCATGAAACGATTCAAGCGGTTTGCACAGATTGGTGGTTCGGTTGTGGCAACGGGAGTATTCTTTATACTTGAGATACTGTTTGAACAGAAGGTTGTCGTAACAACGGCTGAAACCGTTACAAAGCTTGAGGATTGGCAAATGTATATGTGCTATGTGCCGCCAGAAGGATGGGGCGAGACGATAACGACATATAAAACACAAACAGCGGTCGATATTTTGATGGGAAACTATAATCCGGCATTTAAGCTGCATTTTTACATTATTTCCATCGTTCTGATTCTTTCCATATTGAACTGTTTCTATGGATTCGGTCAATTGATAAAGACCGGCAAGAAGAAACGCCTTAAATCTTTGGTTTTGCAGTCCGTTTGTTCGTTTGCATTTCTTGGACTTTGTATTCTGGCCTGCTTTACGGCCTTCTGGAGAGATGGAAGTATTCGGGTGTCTCCTCTGTCGGCCATTTTGATGACTTTGTTCTTTGTCCTTCTGGGTGTAACGGTAGGAGTCTTTGCAGGCTCGTTTCTTTTGGGAAAACGAAAAGTTGTTTCAATTTGGATTCCGTCGATG
>CAMWOF010000211.1 GCA_947175805.1 uncultured Clostridiaceae bacterium | reverse complement strand
AAGAAAATCAGCTTGTGAAATTCAGGCGGGAGAATATCGGATTTATTTTTCAGTCCTTTAATCTGATAAATACGATGAATGCAGTAGAAAATGTTGCTCTGCCCCTCATCTTTCGGGGCGTGCCAAAGGCGGTGCGCATGAAAAAGGCGGAGAAAATGATTGAGCTGGTGGGACTGAAGCCTTACCGCACCCACAAGCCGAATCAGATGTCCGGCGGACAGCAGCAGCGTGTGGGCATGGCGAGAGCGCTGGTTTTAAATCCAGCCATTGTATTTGCAGATGAGCCTACGGGAAATCTGGACTCCCGAACCTCGGAGGAAATGATGGCATTAATGCGGTCGGTTTTAAGCGAGCGGAATAAAACGCTGGTGATGGTTACCCATGATAATGATTTGGCGGCGTTGGCGGATCGGCAGATTCGGATTAAGGACGGAAAGATTGTGGACATCGTGATAGACGGTGTGAGCCAGATGCCGGAGGAGCAGGCCGAAGGAGAAATTGTGCTGGGGGATAAGTTAATTGATATGGAGGATGCAGATGATGAAAAAGAGGAGTAGAATAGTAGCGGTGCTTATGTGTATGGCACTGGCAGTTACAAATATAGAACCTGTAACCACGAATGCGGCAGGGGCAATTGGTAACCAGGGCGCAGGGGAAGGCAGTGTAATGGAAGGCGATAGCGCAGTGGACACCAGCGGTATGCTTGCCGGCGCTGATGCAGATATTAAAGTGTCGGGTATCAAGACCACCAGCGGCGAGGCCGGCGGTCAGGTGACCATTCAGTTTACCGTGTCGGCAAACGACAACAACAAGTATTCCATTAAGGATATTCAGAAGGTTTGCCCGGTGATTTCTGAGACATTTCCTTTTGAGACGACTGACGAAGCATATAAAATTATCCCGGGTACAGGAACCAGCCTGTTCTGCAGCTATACATTTCAGGCGAAGGATACCTTAGAGACAGGGTACTATCCGACAGATTTCATGGTGATTTATGGAAGAAAGAGCAAGGCGCAGGGACAGGATATCTATGCTGACCAGACTTTTTATGTCAATAAGAGCATCAGCGTGAAGATTAAGGCAAAGCCAGAGGCAACCACTGAGGCGGCAACCGAGACGGAAGCAGCCGACAGCGATATTGTCATGACGGTAAAGGATGCGCCGGAGGGAACATATGGAAAGAGCTGTACCGTGTCATTTACAGTGCAGTCAAAAAACTGCAGCATTACCAATGTGACGCCGGTGATTTCTGAGACATTTCCATTTGAAACTGACGGGGACGCATACAAAAGCATAACCTCCAGCGGCACGAAAAAGCTGGAATGTAAATATGAATTTAAGGTGCGGGACGATGTGGTAACTGGCTATATGCCGGTGGCATTTAACGTGACATACATAAAAAATAAAAAGACGTGTACCGTGGCAAAGTCCATCAATGTAAATTTAACAGGAAAAAAGGAGGAGGCATCCACGGAGGAGGCACCGGCGCTTACCAGCACGCCGAGGCTGATGGTGACGGGATACGATACGAGTATTGACACTATCCGTCCCAACAGTACATTTACATTAACGCTTTACATGAAAAATACATCCAAGAAAGCAGTTTCCAATATCAAAATAACGCTGTCCACGGCAGAGGGGGAATTTCTGCCGGTTTCCGGGGCCAGCACAGCATTTGTGGACAGTATCAGTCCGGGGGCTGTTCAGGATATCAGCTTTGAGATGAAGGCGGCATCAGGGCTTTCCAATAAACCGTATCCGATTCTGGTAAAATCCGAGTACGAGGATGCCAAGGCAAATCCATTTACGGCGGAGGACAGCGTGTCCATACCTGTCACCTTAGAGGACAGAATCAGCGTGACGGAAATTATGCCGCCGGATATGCTGACTGTATATGGCAGTGGAGAGATTTCTTTAACGATTAACAATTTGGGTGGCACGACACTGAATAATGTTTCCGTGAAATGTGAGGGAGAGGACTTTAGCTGTGAGGAAAGCTTTGTGGGCAACATTGTCTCCGGTGGAACCGCTTATGCCTCTGTCGTGTTAAACGGTACAAAGGTGACCGCCGGGGATGGCAAGTGCAAGATTATTATTTCTTATGAGAATACTGAGGGAGAGACAAAGACGGTTGAAGAGCAGACAAATGTATATGTGATGGAGCAGGTGATGGAAGAGCCGGCTCCAGAGGAGGATTCCCAGAAGGACAAGAAAAATAGTAAGAAGACAACGGCGACTGTGCTTGGCATTGCGGTGATTGCCGTTGTGATAATTGCGGCCATTGCGAGGAAGAAGAAGAGACTTGCCCGGGAAGAAGAGGAGTTGATGGACGATGACGTTCTTTGATATGATAAGTATGAGCGCCGAAAATTTATTCCGCAGAAAGCTTCGGACATTCCTCACTATGCTGGGCGTGCTGATTGGCACTGCTTCCATTGTGGCCATGATGTCTATTGGCATCGGCATGCAGGAGCTGGTGATGGAAGAGTATTCCAGCTATGGTACGATTACGCAGATTACAGTGTCAGAAGGCATGTCGGATTCTTCTACGGGGACGAAGAATGACTCTTCCAAGCTGACAGATTCTATGATCAAGGAATTGGAGAAGATAGAGCATGTGAAATCCGTAGACGCTACCCTCTCCTTTGACCTGACCCTGCAGCAGGGGAAATATACCGGCTGGTGTATGCTGAAGGGGGTTACGGCAGAGCATTTAAAGGAGATAAAGGTAGGAGAGGGAAGGCTTCCGGAGGCATCTTCGGATTCCGTGCTGGAGGTGCTGGCAGGCAATACGGTTATTACAAATTTTTATGACCCCAATAACTTTGAGGGCACATACTATTATATGTCAAATAAGCTTCCGGACGTAGATTTGATGAATAAGGTAACGAAAGTCTCTACCTATGACCAGTATGCTTACTACAGACAGGAGCTGCAAAGCCAGAAGCAGGGGCAGGAGGAAACGGAGGACGGTACAGGCAGTCAGGATGCATATATTAATCCCGAGGTGCGGTTCCGGACGAAGATTGTCGGCGTGAAAGAGGGTGAGCCTACGGAATACGACATGGAGAGTGACTATATGCTGGTGGATATTGACCAGTTAAAGAGTTACCTTACCAGAAATTTTAAAAAGGGTGAGATTCCAAACCAGCCGTATAATTCTAAAAATAAACCCTTTAATGAATGGGTCTATAATCAGGTCACAGTGGACGTGGATGAGGCAGACAATGTAGAGATGGTTTTAACAAACATACAGGATATGGGTTTTAATGCGCAAAGCAACAAGGAACTGTTGGATTCTGCACAGAAAATATTTAAAATTATTGAGCTGGTGCTGGGCGCCATTGGCATGATAGCCTTTTTGGTTGCAGCTATCGGCATTGCCAACACTATGATGATGTCCACCTATGAGCGCACAAAGGAGATTGGCGTCATGAAGGTATTGGGCTGTGACATGAAGGATATCCAGAGGCTGTTTTTGACAGAAGCAGGTTTCATTGGATTCTTTGGCGGACTTATGGGACTCATATTTACGCTGGGGCTGTCCGCCCTGGCAAATAAGCTGACAGCCAGCTTCATGGCTGCAGAGATGGGCCTTGGCGGGACAGCGGCGAAGATTTCCGTGATTCCGTTATGGCTGATGGTTTTATCCATCGTATTTGCCACAGTAATGGGCATGATAGCCGGTTATTTTCCAGCGAAGCGTGCCATGAAATTAAGCCCATTAGCGGCAATCCGTACAGAATAGAATAAAAAAATGATAAAAGGGGCTGCCGCTTCACGATTTTTCAATCGTTAAAGCGACAGCCCCTTGAAAATACATCTTATCTTCCATAGAACACATCTGCAATCGGTGAGGATTCATCGATTATCAGCGTTTTGTTGCTTCCGGTCATGGTCGCCCTGGCGGCATCTAAGGCGCGGACAAACAGGTAAAAATCAGCTTTCTCCTGGTCGTTATAGGCATCACTCAGAATCCGCATGTATTCTGCCTCACCCTTGGCAACAGTCTCCTCCGCCTGTGCCTGTGCCTCGGATTTCATGACAATGATTTCAGCTTTCGTGTCGTTGGAAATCTGTTTTGCTTCCTCTTCACCCTCTGCCTGATAGGTAGCGGCAATATTATTTCTCTCGGATATCATGCGCTCATAGACAGCAGCTTTATTTTCATCCGGCAAATCCAGGGATTTGGTTTCCACTGCCATCAGGGTGATACCGTACTGCTCCAGGGTGCTGCCGATATTGTTCATGATGGCGGCGGCCAGCTCACCGTCACGACCGCTGATAACCTCCTCCTGGCTTAAACTGCTGATTACATTTTTCAGGCTGTTATACACGATAGTGTCAATACGGTACTCTGCATTGCTCTTTTGTGCGCTCAGAGTTTGGGTGTATTTTTGCGGGTCTGTAATTTTCCACAGCACAAAGCAGTCAGAAATCATGGATTTTTTATCCTTGGTCATGACGTCGCTGACAGCTAAGTCGTAAAGCAGTACCTCTTTTTCAATTTTCTCTGCCGTCTGGACAAAGGGAACTTTCATACTAAAGCCGGAGCTTTGCTTAATATCCACAATTTTCCCAAACTGCTTAATGACCGTATATTCGTTTGGATAGGTGACGATAATACTGTTGCCGAGAGCAAGAAGCGCTGCCAGGCAAATAATAATTAACACGGTTCGATTGGCTATTTTTTTCATATGGCTCATCCTTCCATTTCTTATTCCGCAAATAGCGGTACAACCTGTAGCTCTGTTAAAAATATGGACAAACAGGTTTTTTCATCGTGGTTCTTATTCCTCTGCTGTATCCTCTGCAGTGGAAGGCGCTTCGGTTGTCGGCGCTTCCGTAGCCGGTGCAGTGTCTCCATTGGTGGAATCCGTAAAGGAGTCTAACGGCAGCATGGTCTGGGTTGTGCCGTCACTTTTTTCAATAATCACCTTCAAATTAGGCAGGATATCTTCCATTGCCTCATAGAACATTCTCCGCTTCGTAATCAGCGGATATTTCATGTATTCTGCAT